>JAQCJA010000328.1 GCA_027593305.1 bacterium | reverse complement strand
TCGGAACTTCTCGTATCAATATGCAACGATTGGAGCCTGTGCTGTTTCAACTAAGATCGGGACAACGCCGGCTTGACGGGAACCGGGTCAAGACACTTACGTCGAAGGCTGATCCGGGTCATGAAGGCCCGAGATCACCACCCCCACATGTCATCCTCGGAGGATTTACCGTGAGCATCGTACCCCTGATCAGTTCCGACCTGGCCGGACCCCTCGGCGCCATTCACCTGCCCCGTCTGTGGCTGAAGCTCCTTCTCAGCGCCAAGGGCAAGCTTCCTGAGGACTATCCCGAATGTGGCGGCGGCTTCGATCAGATGACCCTGGATGGCCTGAAGGTGAATCGTGACGCAGCCGTCGCCTACGTCAAGGGCAGTCTGCCGACGTACGCGCAGTTTGAGGCGTGGATCCTCAAGCAGCGCGGCGGCAAGATTCCTGCGGCGGAGATCGAGGCGTCGAACGCCGCCATTCGTGGCTACAACCACGACGACGCGACGCGCGCCGAGATCCTTGCCGCTGCCGGCATCAAGGATGATGGTTCCTGCCTGGACGCCGTCAACCTGAACAATCTGGACGACTGGACGACGCTGTACAACGAAGTGAAATAGTCTCGATTCGCTGCAGCAGCGTCGATTAGCGATACGCACGGGTCGGCCCCGAACCGGGGTCGGCCCGTTGTCGTTTGCCTGCAGATTCAGAACAGGCAGCGCTCACGGATGTGTGCGTCGATGCGCTGCACCGTCTGTTGCGTCGCCGCAATTGCGTCGTGCACGCGGTGATGCCACGGCGCCGGCCCCAGGTCGCTGCGCCAGGCGCGGATGGCGTCGACGTTGGCAGCGCCCGCATCCCTCAACTGGCGCAGATTCTCCTGCAGGATATGCTGTGACGGTAGCACCAGCGGGTCCGCATGCGCGTAATGATGGCTGACATTCCAGATGGCGCGGGTCAGCGTCACGTAACTGTGAGCGACCCGGGTTGCCAGGAGCAACCGGGGTACGCACAGTGGCTCGATCAGGCGCAGAGCCTCGTCACATGATTCGAGGGCCTCGTCGAAATGCTCGACGGTGGTGAAGTGGCGGAACAGGCCCTCGCCGAGACGAGGCGCGCGCCGCTCTTCGACGTGTTGTGCCGCAAGCCCCCAGGAATAACACATGGGGAAGCCCGAGTCGTAGAGATCGAACTCGACCTCTCCGAGCAGCTCCGCCCACCTGCCGATGGTCGATGGGCTGGGCAGGGCCTCACGGGTGGCCCAGGCGGCGGCGAAATGTCCGATGCTGCGCCCCCTGCCGTTCCAGGAAAACTCGGCGAGAGCGCAGATGGCAAAGCCGCAGACTTCACGCGCCATCGTGCCCCAGGCGAGCATGCCGTAGGCACCGGCATACCCTCGCCCGTGCAGCTGCGTGACGAAGTCGCGGATGCGCTGGGCTGAGTACTGAGGCACCTTGAATTCTGGTGTATCAACGTTGCCGAAGGCGCCGATGGGAACGTCGTAGCTGGCGACCCAGCGACCGGCGGCAGCAGCGGCGTCGATGAGAGGGTTGCTGAAACGATCGCGGGGCTGGCTGCGGACACGATCCATGGTGGTGGCGCAGGCGCGCTCGAATTTTACCTCCGGCGGCAACTCGGCAAGGATGCGGTCATCCTGCTCGGGGGTTGTCGTCGAAGAGAAGATGCGGATCGACAAGTTCGCATGTTTGCCCTGGGCTCGGCGCCAGGCGGCGACAAAGGCCCGCGACTCGAGCAGGAACTGGCCCACAGGGGTGCACTGCCGGCACTGGCACTGGCATGGCCGCTCACTCAACCAGCAGCTGATCTCATCCGCGCCCTGATCGGCGATGGAGACCAGCCAGTCACTGAGCAATGCTACCAGCATGGGCTGCGAGGCACAGGGGGCGCGATGCTGGTTGCCCTGCTTGTGGGCGAAATACCTGCCGGCGAGGGCGGCATCCCCCTGGCCGGCGAGCTCGGGATAGGCGGTAAACAGGCCGATGTCGTGCAGGAAGTTGAGGTGCACGATAAAGGGCATGTAGCGGCAGGCCAGGCGTCGAGCCACGGCATACAAGTCCGTATCGATCACGGCCGATCCGGGTGTGTCACGCACCACCGGTGCATGCACCGTGGCGGCCATCTTGCCGTAGTTGAGCTTCATGGAGGCCATCCACGGGATCCAGTCGGCAGGATCCGGGAAGTTCCACAGACCCCGTTCCTCGAGGTCGGGCCAATCGATCACCTCAAGGTGTGGCACTTCGATGTCGTGCTGCCCGTTGCTGACACCCAGCAGCTGGGCCAGTGTCTGCGCGCCATAGAGGATGCCTGCCGGCTGCAGGGCGAGGATACGCAGGCAGTCAGGGGAAGCGGATGTGATCTGGTACGCCTGTGCCGCGTTGGGTAGCCCCGTCAACTCGCCGGCGTCGGCATCACCGGGCGCAACGAGCAGCAACTCGATCGTCATTCCTACATGTGGTCCGGTGGATGTGCCGATTGTGGCATGCAGAATGTAAGCCGCCTCGGCCAGGACTTCATCCCCGCCACGTACCGAAATGCCGATGGAATCGCGCGCGCACCGACGCGTGCCACTCGCGTGAAAGTGCTTGGGCAGCGGCAACAGATGTCGTGTCCAGTCGTGTTCCAGCATGGCCGAAGGATAGCTCGCGGTCTGCTGGCGTGCCAGCAATGGCAGAGACATTTTGAGCCACCTGCGCATGACATGTACAATTGCTCCCACACCCTACACGCCCAACACAGTGAACGGAGCCCCATGCTGACAGAGGAACAGATCGCCGATTTCGACAGGGACGGCTTTCTCAACAGTGGTCCCATCCTCAGTACTGCTGAAGTCGACAGTATCGCCGACGGCCTGGCAGGTGTCCTCGACATCGGTCCCGATGGTTTCGGCGAGGGGCAACCGCAACCCGTCAGCTATCGCGACCTGCGCTCCGGCGCGGCCGGGGCAAGCGCCAACCCCGTCTGGCAGATCGTCAATATCTGGGAGGCGTCTCCCGCCTTCGAACGACTGATCTACCATCCCTACATCGTCAAGGCGATCAGTCAACTCACCCACGAGACCGATCTGCAGGTCTGGCACGACCAGATTCAGTACAAGCCGGCCGAGACCGGCGGCGCCACCACGTGGCACCAGGACGCGCCGTTGTGGCCGATCATCAAACCCATGACTCCCGTGTCAGCGTGGATTCCGATGGATGATGCAGACGAGGAAAATGGCTGCATGTGGATGGTCCCCGGCAGTCACAAGTGGGGCAACCAGATCGAATTCCTGCGGACGCAGGGGCATCTGCAGACACTGGCGGAGTTCAACAATCTTGCCGGCTTCGAGCCCCCGGGTGGGGCCGCGCCGACACCCGTGCCCTGGCCGGTCCGGCGGGGAGAGATCTCCTTCCATCATTCGCTGACCTGGCACGGATCACCCTTCAATACATCCCATCGCCCCCGACGGGCGATCGCCATCCACTATATGACGGGTGCAGCCCGTTTTGACGCCGGCGGCAACCATCTCATGAAACAGTTCGTCGACCTGGCGGATGGCGCACCGATGTCACAGGCGGGCCCGCACTTTCCCGTGGTCTGCCGCGATGGCGAGCCCGTCGGTGTGCCGGCGCAGCTGCGCTCCGCCTCCTGAGGCAGAACAGGAAGGGCGTCGATTGTGGTACCGAGGCAGCCCGCTTCGACTTTGAATGACGTTGGTACCTGACATGGACGGGGGATACAGGCATGGATGAAGTACGGATCGGCGTCGCCGGCATCGGCGGCATGGGATCGAGTCACTGCGGTTATCTGACCAAGGGAGGCGGCGTAGCAGGTGCCCGACTGGCAGCTGTGGCCGACGTTGAACCCGAGCGTCTGGCCTGGGCGAAGACAAGTCTCGGCGACGGGGTCGCCCGTTTCCGCACGCCCGAAGAGATGCTTGCTTCAGGGGAAGTCGATGCTGTCATCATTGCCACGCCGCACTACTTCCATCCACCCATCGCCATCGCCGCCTTTGAGGCGGGTCTGCACGTGATGTCGGAGAAACCCGCCGGGGTATACACCAGACAGGTGAAGCAGATGAATGCCGCCGCCAGGAAGTCGGGTATGGTATTCAGCCTCATGTTGAACCAGCGCGCCCTGGGATTGACGCGGAAGCTGAAGGAACTGGTGGTCTCCGGCGAACTGGGCGAGATCCAGCGTACCAACTACATCATCACCTCCTGGTTCCGTGCGCAGAGCTATTACGACTCGGGCGGTTGGCGGGCGACGTGGGCCGGTGAAGGTGGGGGCGTGCTGGCCAATCAGTGCCCGCACAATCTCGATCTGTGGCAGTGGATCTGCGGCATGCCGTCCCGCATGCGTTCCTTCTGTTACTTCGGCAGACATCACAACATCGAGGTAGAGGACGACGTCACAGCCTTTGTCGAGTATCCCAACGGGGCGACGGGTGTGTTCGTCACGACCACGGGGGACGCGCCGGGGACCAATCGCCTGGAGATCACCGGTGACCGTGGCAAGATCGTCGCTGAGGGTGGCAAGATCACCTTTCATCGTACCGAGGAATCAGCGAGCAAATTCCTCAGGGAGTGGCCCAATGGCTTCGGCAGCCCGGGGGTCTGGACCTGTGACGTGCCCCCGGCGCGTGGTGACGGTGGCCACCAGACGATCACGACCAACTGGGTGCAGTCGATACGTGATGGTGGCAGGACGGAGTTGATGGCGCCGGGTGTCGAAGGGATCAACTCCGTGGAGCTGTTCAACGCCATGCTGCTGTCCACGTGGACGGACAGTTGGATTGATATCCCCGTCGATGGCGACCTGTACTACGAAGAACTGCAGAAGCGGGTGAAGAACTCGAAGGTCAAGGGTGGCGCCGGCCGCACAATGGATGTTTCCGGCACCTTCCAGTAGACGTTCCTTCCGACGCCAGCGTCGCACGCAGTTCACCTGACCCACGACCTGAAGACAGGAATACCGACATGCCCATCACGGAACACGCAGTCATCGGCGCCAACGAAGAGATCAAGATCACCGCGATCGACACCTTCGTCCTGACAAACTCCTGGGTCTTCGTCAAGATCTCGACGGACGCGGGAATCACCGGCTGGGGCGAAATGCTCAAGGACGACGCCAGGGCCTGTGCCGCGGGCGCCATGGAGGTCGCCCGTTACCTCGTGGGCAAGGACCCGCGGCCGATCACGCATCACTGGCAGGCCATCCACCGCGGCGCCTTCTATCGCGGCGGTCCGATCAAGACCGCAATTCTTTCCGGCATCGACATGGCGCTCTGGGACATTGCCGGCAAGTGCTATGGCGTACCCGTGTACAAGCTGCTGGGAGGTCCCACCCGCGAGCGTATTCGCGTCTACGGCGAGATCAGTGACAGGACCGGTGTCAACGCCATCAAAGTCGGTCCACAGGCGGCCCGTCAGGCCTTCAAGTACATCGAAGGCCAGAGGTTCGTCGACGAGGTCACCGAACGTTTCAAGGCGCTGCGCGACAAACATGGGTCCGGCGTCGACATTGCCGTCGACTTTCACGGTGCCGTACAGCCGTCCACGGCGATCCTGCTGATGAAAGCGCTGGAGCCCTATCACCCCTGGTTCTACGAAGAGGTCGTGCAGGCGCTCAACGTCGATGTCATGGCGGAACTGGCGCAGAAGACGCATATCCCTCTGGCCACGGGAGAGCGGATTTTCACCAAATGGGGTTTCCGGGAA
>JAQCJA010000327.1 GCA_027593305.1 bacterium | reverse complement strand
CCGGCTTTCAGGGTCGCCTTGATGCCATCGGCGATGTCCGTGCCCGTCTCTTCTTCGGTGACCCGGATGAGGACGTCCCCCGATGAACCGAAGAGCTTGATCTCAGAACTGCTCAGATCCTCGATCTGGTCATCGATTTCGACCCGCTTGAGTTCGCTGCGCAGGGTCTCCACCGACACCGGCGGGTCAAAATGCAGTTCCAGCAGTGTGCCGCCGGCGAAGTCGATGCCCGGTGTCAGGCCATTGTGGGCAAAGATGGAGAAGATCCCCGCCGCCAGGACAACACCGGAGGCGCTGAAAGCGATCTTTCGCAGCGACAGGAAGCTGACCTTCAGGTTCGCCATGAAGGCGATGGGGCCGATGCTCAGACTCGTCACTGTGCTTCTCGACGTCCACAGTGCGAAGATTGTACGCGTGACGACGAGGGCGGTGAACAGACTGGAGACGATGCCGATACACAGTGTCAGGGCGAAACCGCGGATCGGGCCGGTGCCGAACTCGTAGAGCACGATGCCGACGATGAAAGTCGTGATATTGGCATCGATGATCGCCGACAGAGCGTTCCCGTATCCAGCGTCAATGGCGGCGCGCACGGTCTTGCCGGCGCGCAGTTCCTCGCGGATGCGCTCGAAGATGAGCACGTTCGCGTCGACTGCCATACCGATGGTCAGGATGATACCGGCGATACCCGGTAACGTCAGTGTCGCGTGGAACCCGGCGAGCACAGCCATGACGAACAGCACGTTGAGCGCCAGAGCCACATCGGCGACGATGCCGGCGAGGCGGTAGTAGAGCACCATGAAGACGGCGACGAGGACCATGCTGATGAGTCCCGCCATGCGGCCCTGCTCGATCGAGTCATGACCCAGCGACGGACCGACGGTGCGGTCCTCGATGATGTCGACTTTGGCCGGCAGCGCCCCGGCGCGCAGAACGATGGCCAGATCCTTGGCCTCCTCCTGGGTGCCGGAACCGGTGATGATCGAGCGGCCATTCATGATCTTGCTCTGGATCGTCGGTGCCGAGTAGACCGTGCCGTCGAGCACGATGGCCAGACGTTCACCGATGTGAGCACCCGTGATCATACGGAAGCGCTGCACACCGTCATCCGTGGTCCACAGATCGACGATGGGTTGCCCCATGTACTCGATGCTCTGGCCAATCGTGACCTGCGCGTCGGCAATCATGCCACCCGTCATTTCCGGGCGCACGCGAACCAGGTAGACCAGATAGTAGAGGGCTCCTGCCGGACCTTCGGGACGGCTGGTGAAGACGAACTCCACGTCCGAGGGAATCAGGCTCTGGGCCCGCGGATCGGCGAGCAGGGACTTGACGGCTGCCAGATCGCGCTGCAGAACACCCACTTCAGAGCCGATGCGGACCAGCCGTGACAACAGACCGGCCGACGGTTCGGGCTGCTCACCGGAGTCGCTGAACAGGCCGGACTCTGTGCCGGCTTCGCCAGCGGTGCCAGCGTCGGTGGCGTCGCCGAAGATGCTGGGAGCCTCTGCTGCGGTCTCGGCGGGAGCATCCATGGACGTGGCGTCTGCACCACTGTCAGCACCATTTTCGTCGCCATTGCCGACTTTGGTGTGGCTCTCACCGGCAGTCAATACACCGTCGATGCGCTGCAGCAGACGATCACGATCCTCGTCGGGCTCAAGCAACTGAAACTCGAGCAGCGCCGTCTGACCGATCAGGCTCTTGGCGCGCTCCACATCCTGCAAGCCCGGCAACTCGACGATGATGCGATTCTCGCCCTGGCGCTGGATGGTGGGTTCGGCGACACCGAACTGATCCACACGGTTGCGAATGACCTCCTGGGCGCGATCCACGGCGTCACGTGCTTCCTCGGGTTCCAGACCCTCGGTCTGCACTTCCATGACCAGGTGAATGCCGCCCTGCAGGTCGAGGCCCAGATTGATGGCCCGCTTCTGCAAGTCGTAGTAGGTCGTCGGGCGATCATGCTCCATCTGCTGCCGTGCGTCCCCATCGAGTTGATAATACTCGACCGTGGGGTACAGGTGATATATGGCAGAGGCCACAAGGGCCAGGATCAGCAGGAGTTTCCAGTTCTGTCTCATCGTGTCACTTTTTTGCCTGTCGGCTCACAATTCGTGAGCTGGTGAGTCAGGGGCCGCCTCAAGGCGACCCTTCAGTCCCTCGGACAACACGCGTCGAAGCATGCCGCCGGATTCGTAGTACACCAGTACTTCCACACTGTCGTCCGCTGCTGCCCAGGTGAGGGCCTGCTGCGGACCAGCGACAAAAGCCGCTGTTGCCAGTGCGTCTGCTTCCATGGCGCTGCGCGCCCACACTGTGGCACTTATCGCCCGGTTCGCCGGCATCCCCGTGCTCGGATCGAGCAGGTGGTGATACCGGTGACCGTCGAACTCAAACGTCTGTTCATAATCACCCGATGTCGCCAACGCCGCCAGACCGACATCGTCCACAGCGATGATGAGATCGGCCTGACGCGGATGCTGTATGCCAAAACGCCAGGCTCGTCCGTCGGGCTTCGTTCCCCAGTAACGCAGGTCGCCGCCGGCTTCGACAACACCTGCCGCCACACTTGCTGCCTGCAATCGGGCCACCGTCCGGTCAACGATGTAACCCTTGGCAGCACCCCCCAGGTCGAGATGCACCCCGTCGACGCTGAAACGGACCCGCGCCGTGTCGAATTGCACCCGCTGATACCCGGTCCGGGCCAACGCCGAGTCAATGGCTCCTGCCGCCGGTGGTCGCGTGGCATCAGGAAACCCCCACAAATGGGTCAGCGCACCCAGAGCCGGGTCAAATACACCCCCCGTTCTCCGGGCGATCCCCAGTGCCATGCCCAGGGCTTCGGCCAGGTCGGGCGATATATCCATCCAGCCATCGGCAGCATGGGCATTCACCCGCGCCACCTCGCTGTCGGAGCCGTAGTGCGTCAACTGCGCGGAAAGACGATCTATCTCATCCCGCGCCAGGGCAAACATCGGTGGCGCCGCATCCTCATCGATGTAGAGGGCGATCCGCACGACCGTGCCCATGGCTACATGGTACTGCTCCAACACCTTCGCCGGCTCTGCCTTCGGCAGCAGCAGGAGCATCAGGCCAATGCCTGCTGCTCCAACCAGAAGCCGGACCTTCATGCTCGGTCCAACTCAGTTGTCGCGTACGACGACCAGCCGCACCGCCGTCTCGAGAATGGACCGAGACACGGATGGCGGCAGGATCTCGAGGCACGCCTGCGCTTTTGCGGCATACGCATGGGCCGTGTCCTGCGCGGCGGCGACGCCATCATGCTGCACAACAAAATCACAGACACGGGTCCAGTCAGCCTCCGTGGGCTCTGCCGACGCCAGGATGCCGACGATTTCCGCCCGCTCTGCCGCAGGCGCCGCATCGAGGGCCTTGATCAGCGGCAACGTGATCTTGCGTTCGCGCAGATCGTGCCCCACCGGTTTGCCCAGGGTTGACACGTCGCTGGTAAAGTCGAGCATGTCGTCGGCGATCTGGAACGCCAGTCCCAGGTACTCCCCGTACTTGGTCAGAGCCTCAATCATCTCGCGCGGCGCGCCGGCCATCAGCGGCCCGATGCGGCAGGCCGCCGAGATCAGGGACGCCGTCTTGTCGCCAACCATGGCGAAGTACGAAGCCTCACGCGTGTCAGCCTGCAGGCCGATCTGGAACTCGAAAATCTCACCCTGACTCAGCCGCTCCGTGGCACGAGCCACCGCACCGAGCGCCTCGAGGTTGCCCAGATCCACCAGCAGACACAGGGCCCGTGCCAGCAGAAAATCTCCCATCAGAACGGCGATATGGTCATTCCACTTGCTGTTGACCGAGGCTTCACCGCGGCGAATGTCGGCCTGATCCACGACGTCGTCGTGAATCACGGTCGCCGCGTGGATCATCTCGACGCCCACACCGGCATCGATGACACGATCGTCCCAGTGGCCGCTGGCGCGCGCGCATAGAATCGTCAGGGCCGGCCGCAGGCGCTTGCCCTTGAGTGTGGCCATGTAGCGCGCCACGTCGTGCACCATGCCGACATCGGCCTGGAGCTTCTCATCCAGGCGTTTCTCGAAGAGGTCAATCTCCTTCTGGATGGGGCCGAGGAGTTGGCCGAGTGATCCGGAGGAGCTCATTATGGCGTGGGTATCACAGCCGGCATAGGGTGCGTTCGGGGTGTCGCTTCGACGGATGAAATCGGCGTAACTTACGGAAAACACGAAAATTAAGGCTGAATTATAGGAGTGTCAACGAAAGGGACGGGTATGGAACCCGTGCCCGATAGCACCTAAGATCGTCAACACCTATGATGGGGATGTGCCCCTGACGGCGACGAAGGAGAGAGCCAACATGAAGATCGATCGCATCGAAACGTTTCTGCTGCACGCGGCGCCACCTGGCCATGGTGGCTGGGCCTCGCGCAACTGGCTGTTCGTCAAGGTGTATACCGATGAGGGGCTGACCGGCTTGGGGGAGGCCAGCGGCTGGCCGCGCGTGGTGGAGACGGCGATCCAGGACCTGACGCCGCTGCTGATCGGTGAGGATCCGCAACATATCGAGCGGCTCTGGCAAAAGATGATGTGTGCCATCATGGGCCACGGCATGACGGGTATCGTCGGTGCCGGAGCCATGACGGGGATCGAGATGGCCCTGTGGGATATCAAGGGCAAGGCCCTTGGCGTGCCTGTGTGGAGCCTGTTTGGTGGCAAGATGCGGGACAGGGTACGCATCTACGCACATGCACATACCCGGGAAAGGGCCCGGACGCTGGTCGACGAAGGTTACACCGCGATCAAGACGGGAGGCATCAAGAACTGCGTCGAGACCGTCGCCGCCATCCGCGATGAAGTCGGCGCCGAGGTCGATCTGATGGTCGACGTGCATGGGCCGCCCTGGTTGACGACTCGGGATGCCATCGCCCTCGGCCAGGCGTTGGAGGAGTTCGACCTGCTGTTCTACGAGGATCCCGTGGCCCCGGAGAACGTCGAGGGCATTGCCCGCGTCTCGGCCGCTGTGAACCTGCCCATCGCCGCCGGTGAGCGCCACGCGACGATGTGGGGCGTGCGTGAACTGATCGAACGGGAGATCGTCGATGTCATTCAGCCCGATACGGGTCGCGCCGGAGGCCTGCTACAGATGAAGAAGATGGCCGCCATGGCCGAAGCGCACTACATCACCATGGCCCCCCACGACGGTTCCCTGGGGCCGGTGGCGGAGATGGCCGCCGTCCATTTGATGGCGACACTGCCGAATTTCCTCATTCTCGAGCATCTGGCCGACGATGTGCCGCAACGCTACGAAGTGATGACTGGCCAGCCGGTCATTGCGGACAGTCACATCATCGTGCCCGATACGCCGGGCCTCGGGATCGACATCGTCGAAGAGGCAATCGCCCGCTATCCAAGTACGGGCAACGTGTCGATGCCGGAGGACACGTACGACTACAGCTACGTCTATGCACGGCATGCCCGGTCGCAATGGCTCAGCGGTCAGCAGACGCCGCCACCGAAGTACCGTCCGGGGCATGTTTTCTAGATCTGCAGACGCCCCGGGCTGAACAACGCCTGTGGATCGAGGGCATTTCGCAGCGTCAGGTTGAGTCGCGCCACCGGCTCGGCAAGGGGTGTGAAAGCCGCCTCATTGGCGTCTTCGGCGTCGCTGCCCACGCGCGCCGCAGCGCCCCTGTTGTCGGTGGCAATGTTGTGGACGATGGCGGCGGGCACGGCGTCGGGCAATACA
>JAQCJA010000326.1 GCA_027593305.1 bacterium | reverse complement strand
ACCACCGGATCGACTCACCCCCGGCAGCGGCAATCACGCGAATCTCTGCATGACGTGCGAAGTCACGCCCTTCGACGTCATCACTCACATAGGCGATGCGATCGCCATCGGGCGACCATGCCGGCGCCAGGTGGTCACCTTCGCCATCCGTCAGTTGCCGTGCCTGACCACTGGCCAGATCGATGACGAAGAGTTGTGCAAACGCGTTGCCCCGCCAACCGTCAGCGTCGTCTCGATACCGAATGCGCTGCACGACCCGGGTTTGTGGCGACGTGTCGCCCCTGTCTGCCGCATCGGGATCGACGCGGGATACCACGACGAGTCGGTCCGAGCCGGGCGCCCACGCCAGGGCCTGGACACCACCGGCCAGACTGCTGACCTGTCGGGCCTCTCCTCCCGCTGTGGAGATCACCCAGACCTGCTTCTTGTCGCCCCTGGCTCCCGGACGGAGGAAACCGACGAGCATCCCGTCAGGGGAATGACACGGCGACGAATCCTTCGGACCCGAAGTGAAGGGCCGTGACGCACCATCCTTGTGCAGCATCAATCTGGATTCTGCACTCGACTGGTCGGCGCACGTTACGGTCTGCACGTAGACGATGGAACCGTCCGGTGCCAGACTCGGGCTCGAAACACCGATCAGATCGTGAACATTGGCAGGTGTGAGTGGCATCGCTTCCTCGCGTCAGATTTTGGGCCGGAGGGGGATGGCCCGGGAGACCATCCCTAACCATAGGCCCTTGCCGAGCGCGATACCACTCACCGCCGTGAGTCAGATTCTCCGCTACCAACCGGTCGCCTGGCTATTGTCCGGCGAGCAGGCTGCCGCCCCGGTTGCGCCCTGCAGGGGGCAATCGAAAACTGCCAACCACACCGCCATGATCGGAAGGCCACAGTCCGTACGCGCCGAGGACGGCGGCGTCAGCACCGACAACCTCCGCCCTGGCATTGGCAACGACCGTCGCTTGCGGCGCCGTGCGGCTGGCGTCGCGCACGAGAATCAGGTCGATGCGACGATTGAAATCCGCCACCGGATTGTCCAGCAGTTCCGCATGGCAGCAGGTGAAGCCATCGGCCCGTTTGTTGGCGCGGCTCCATACGTCGATGAATCCGGCGTCGACCAGCAATGGATACGTCTGCGTACCTGTGCCGCCGCTGATCCGGGGACCTGAGTTGAAGTCGCCCACGAGAACGACGGGCAATTCCGCCGCCGCGGCGATGCCGATCAACTCCGCCGCCTGCGCCTCCTGAACCGGTGGGTAGGAAGAGGTCTCCAGGTGTGTGCTGATGACGCGCACCATCTGGCCACCGATCCCGGCGTCCACCGAGACCCAGCTGCGGCGTATTTCCAGTACGCCTGGTATGGCGACGAAGACCCCGTACTGGCCGCTCTGACTGTTCGTCGTCAGGACATCCGACCGCGCCAGAATCACCTCGCTGTCACTGTAATCAAGCAGGCCGATTCCTGGCACCGGCAGTGTCACAGCGATGTTCTGGATGCTGGACACCGGCATGTAGACTGCCCCGCGCGCCTGCAACTGGGCGAGCAGAATTCCCACGAAATCGATGACCACTGGGCCCCCTTGAGTCGCCAGGACAAAGCGGGTCGCTTCCTGGAGTCCCACCAGGTCGGGGTTGGCGGCGGCGATCTCGTCAGCCAGGGCCCCGGAGCGGTTGAGGAAATCCGTCGCCGCGATGTTGTTCCACGCCTGTGTCGACGCGGCGGCGATGAGGCCCGGATTGCCCGACGCCAGGGCGCCGACCAGGGGATCGATGTCCGTCCCGAGGTAAAGGTTCCGCGTCATCACTTTGATCTGGGGAACCACAACCTTCGCCGCCGGCTGGGGCAGGATCAGGATGTCCCGCTTGGCCTCCCCCCAGCTGGTGACGTCGGCGTGTTGCGTGCTGCCGACCTCAGAAAGGTTCTCATGAACCGACCTCCTCGTTGCGCGATTGCGTTATGTCGCGTCGATAGCAGGAGTGGTCCGTCCGCGACCACGAGACTCCGGAGCGGAATTCCCGCACGGACCCTCTGGCGTAATGTTCGCAACCAGTGAGGACGACGCAAGAACATGGACTGCTGCGCCTGGCGCCGTCGTTTGGCCTGCCCCCGAGCCACGCCACCTGGACATGCAGATATGCCGCGTACAAGCGCACATCTTCGGGCGGTTGCCTTCGATGTGGATCCGCAGGCGGATGCGGCCCGACGCGGAGAGTGTCTCGTGATCTTCCCAACGATCAGGAGGCACGGGATCCGCCATTGTCGATGATCATGGGCTGTGCCCTCTGTCAGGTGAAGTTGAGTTGCGCTGGACGGATCGCATGGATCGATGGATGCTGTGGATTGGTGGGTCAAAAGGGCTACCATTCACTCTCAGGCATTCACTCTCAGGGGATTTGCTCTGCGGGAATCAACGGTAGTTCAGAAGCAGACAAGGAACCATCTTGTAGTCCTGACGAAGGTCGCCCGTCGCGATCTTGAGGGAGATAGAGTCATGCCCATCCCTGATCTGATGCTACGGTGTCCATCGTGAACCTTGCGTGCGCCAACTTCGCATTTCCCCTGCTGCCCTTCGATGCGGCTCTGGACCTGATCGCCGCCCTGCAATTCGACGGGATCGATCTGGGGCTGTTTGCCGGCAGCTCGCATGTGGACTCTGAGGAAACACTCGGCAATGTTCGCTCTTCAGCGGCGGCGCTGTCGGCACGACTGCGTGACCGCAACCTGGTCTTGGCTGACCTGTTCGTTGTGCCGGGTGCCGGTTTCGAGGCCCTTGCGCCCAATCATCCCGACGCCGCCGAGCGTGCCAGATCCCGTGACCTGTATCTCCGAGCCGTCGACTTCGCAGGGCGGGTCGACGCGTGCCATATCACTACCTTATCCGGTGTGCTCTTCGCCGAGGAGTCGAAGCAGAGCAGCTTCGCTCGTTGCACGCAGGAGCTTGCCTGGCGCGTCGAGGTCGCCGCCGCCGCAGGCATCCCATTCGGCGTCGAAGCACTGATCCCGTGGGCGTCGCATTTCCACGCTCGGTGCACCTGTCCGGGACGTCTGCAGTGTTCCACCAAAGAGAACACAGTTGATTTCGAGAGGGTGATCCGTACGATGACGAAGCAGGGCTACTGCGGGGCGATCGGTATCGAGTACGTATGGATCGATTGGCAGCAGTGTAACGAAGTGGACAATCTTTCGGAGACGATCCTCTTGCGAGACCTCATCAGGGAAGCGATGGAAGGCGGATGACACGTTTTGACGGAAAGGTCGTGGTACTCACAGGTGCAGCCCGCGGACTGGGCCAAGCAACGGCACGCCTGCTGGCCGATCGCGGGGCGTGCCTCGCCCTGGTTGACATCCGCAGAGAAGAGGTAGAAACATTGGCGACACAGCTCGGTGGCAGCGCCCGCGCCTTCTACGCCGATCTGGCGCAGGTCGCCGACATCCGCGCCCTCGTAGGAGAGATCGTCGAGCATTTTGGCGGGGTTGATGTGCTCATCAACAACGCGGCGGTCTGTCCGCGCATCCCCTTTGAGGCGTCCACGGAACGGGACTGGGAGCGGTTGATGAGCGTCAACGCCAAGAGTCAGTTCTTCCTCATGCAGGCGGTCTGCCCGATCATGCGCGAACGCGGCGGCGGTCGAATCGTCAACGTCATCTCCGCTTCCGGGCAATTTGGCGCGGTCGCCAATGCCAGCATATACAGTGGCACGAAGGGAGCGATTGTCGCCTTCTCGAAATCCGTCGCGCGCGAGGTCGTCGCCGATGGCATCGTCGTCAACTGCTTTTCCCCCGGCACCATGCGAACCGATCTGATCACGAATCTCTCCGACGAGCAGCAGGAGCAGGTGCGGCAGATGATACCCCTCGGTCGATTTGCGACGGCCGAGGAAATGGCGGTCAACCTCGCCTTCGTCGCCTCGGACGAATGCGCCTTCACCACGGGGGCCACCTTTGACTTCATCGGCGGCGTGCTGATGCGCTAGAGAGGATGCACATGAGAGACACAGATCGTCAGACGGTGGGGTGCGCAGTGGTCGGCGCAGGCTGGTGGGGAACCGAAGCACACATTCCTGCCATCATCCGGCATCCTCGGGCGACGCTGCTGGCGGTACAGAAACGAACTCGGGAAGCCGCCGAAAAGGTGGCAGAGGATTTCGGCGTGCCCTTTGCCTGCACGACGTTGGACGAGGTGCTGGCAGTAGCCGGCCTGGACGCCGTCGTGATCAGCTCGACTCCGAATGCCCACTATCCCCAGGCCATGGCGGCGCTGGAGAAGGGTTGCCATGTACTGATCGAGAAGCCCATGACGATGACGGCGGCGCAAGCGGAGCAGCTGCTGCACGTGGCCGAGAAGCAGGGCGTGCACTTTCTCATCAGTTGTCCCTGGCACTATACGGCGCGCAACATCGAGGCTCGACGGCTGATTCAGACGGGGGCACTCGGACAGCTCAAGATGATCAGCGTGCTGATGACAAACTTCTGTGGCGGTCTGTATCGGCAGCAGCCGTGGGAGGAGCTGTTCGGCGATGGTGATGCCTTCGAATCGGCGTCGGCACCATACCAGAGACCCGGACGAGAGTCCTACAGCGATCCGGCCGTCGCCGGCGGCGGTCAGATCTATTGCCAGGTTTCGCACGTTGCTGCGCATCTGGCATTTCTCACCGGGGCTCGAGCCATCGAGGTCTTCGCCCGATTCGATCAAGGCGGCACGCAGGTGGACGTCTATGACACGCTCAATATCAAGCTCGACAATGGGGCGCTCGTCGCCATTGCCAGCACGGGCGCGACCATGTTGTCCGAGCGCAATTACGAAGTTCGTATCTACGGCGAGCAGGGCATGCTGCACATGGAGTTGTGGCAGGGCACGATGGCGTACCACGATGGTTCCGGGAAGGTCCGGTCCTATCCGGCGCTCGATGACTCGTCGGCATATCCCATCCACGCCCCCGCGCAGAATCTGATCGATCTCATCCTGGGCGAGGCTGAGAACGGCCGACAAATGTTCCTGGGTGCGATGGCGATGGATGTCATCGAAGCGGCGTGTACGTCCGTGGCGACGGGCCGCAACGTGACCCTGCCGTAAGGAGGAAGCCGTGGAACGAGACTGCAACGGGACGGCTGCGTGGTGGCGCCGAATCTCGCCGCTTCTCTGGGTCCTGTGTCTGACTGCGCCGGCCGCCGGCGGGACCGAGGGGCTGGTCATCCACCGTGTCACAGAATCCGTCGTCATCGACGGGCCGAGTCACGAGGCTGCCTGGCAAGGCGTTCAGCCTCTGCCCGTCATCGCACAGGTGCCGAACTATGGCGACACGCCGTCCGAACACACAGAGATTCTCCTGGCCCACGATGACACGTATCTGTACGTGGCGGGACGCTTCTACGACCGTCAGCCCGAGGCCATCCACGCCACGGCAGTCAAGCGCGACGACGACGACGACAGCAGCGATTCCTTCACACTCGTCCTCGACACATTCGATGACAACGAGAACGCCCTCGTGTTCACCACCACGCCCACCGGCTCCCGGCGGGACCTGGCGATCTCCGGCGACCTGCAGTTGACCGATGACCTCGACCCCAACTGGAACACTTTCTGGGACGTCGCCACGGTGCGCACCGGTGACGGCTGGTTCGCCGAGATGCGCATTCCGTTCTCGAGTCTGCGCTTCCAGACCGTAGGCGGTCAGGTGTGCATGGGTGTGATCGCCTTCCGCTGGATCGCCCGCCGCGAGGAGCGCGTGATCTTCCCCGCCATCCCCATGGACTG
>JAQCJA010000003.1 GCA_027593305.1 bacterium | reverse complement strand
CGAATCGGGGTTGACCGAGGGCGCCGGTGAGACATCATGGACGATCACGCGATCTTTGACGGACGGGGAAACATACTTCTGGCGAGTGCGGGCCATGGAAGGAACGTTGACCGGGCCCTTCACCGCGGCTCAGGAGTTCCAGGTGTCATCCGCCCCGCTTCTGGCAGGTGACTTCAATGACTCCGGCGCCGTCGATTTTGATGATTTCTTTGCATTCGTCGACGCCTTTGGTCAATCTGCCGACGACTTTCCCGCCTTCGATCTGAACGGCTCCGGATCAGGCAGCTTCATTGATTTTGATGATTTCTTCGCCTTCGTGGATGCTTTTGGCACGAGTGCCGGAAAGTCGGCAGGCACCTGGGCTTTTGCTCGTCGACTTGACGAGACTGCCAGACTGCGACTGGTCGCCAGTGGTGGCCCCATGACACAAGCGGCGGCGGATGGTCTGCCCCGCGACATTGTTCGCCTTCGTATTTTTGCCGACGACGTAGAAAAGGTCGCAGCCTTCGGTCTCGTCATCAGCTATGACCCCGCTGCCTTGACCTTCACCGAGGCAAAGGAGGGTCCTGGGTCATTGCTGGAGAGTCGGGGTGGCGATGCAGGGCTCTTCGGGGTCCTAGATGACCGCCCGGGTCGATTGCTAATTGGCAGCGGCCTCGTGACGGGTGAACCAGTCTCAGGATCGGGGCTCCTGGCAGAACTGACCTTCCGTTTACGGGATCGACACCTGGCGACAGACACTCGCTTTGATCTGCAGCAGGCTTTTATCGCGGGGGATGTCAATGATGTCAGACGCGTCGCTGCCGTCGAATCGACACGATTGCGGCCCTCGGTTTTCGCCCTTGGCGATGCCTACCCCAACCCGTTCAACCCGTCTACGCAGATCGACTTTTCCCTGGCAGCAGAATCCGCGGCTCGTCTCGTGATATATGATGTGCTTGGCAGAGCCATTCGCACCCTGGTCCACGCAGAATCAGAGCTGCCGGCGGGGTTCTACTCCGTTACCTGGGATGGTCGAGATGCGTCCGGGCATGCTGTGGGTAACGGGCTCTATTTCTACCGCCTGACGACGGCGAATTTCTCAGACACCGGAAAGATGATGATGCTGAAGTAGGCAGCAAAATGATAGTACGGGGCGCCCGGATGAATCTCCCGGAGCCCCGTCTTTTTTGTTGGAATATGCGTTAGTCCGCTGGCGCCAGAACCGCCAGGATTTCCGCCTGCGCGGCGACATCTGATCCAACTCGGGCGATTCCCTGCAGCTTGCATGAATCGGATCTTCGGTGCAGGATCGTGACTTCGAGCCGCAGTTCATCACCAATGACAACGGGCCTGCGAAAGCGGGCCCGGTCAATTCCGGCAATAAAGGGAAGACGTCCAGCGGCGACATCCTGATTGTACACCATGAGGATGGCCGCCGTCTGTGCCAGCGCCTCAACAATGAGGACCCCCGGCATCAGGGGGCGCGCTGGGAAGTGTCCGGCCAGCCAGGGGTCCCGGGTCGTGACATCGTGTACCCCGACCGCCCGTTCTTGTGGCACCAGCTCGATAATGCGGTCTACGAGAAGAAAGGGAGCACGATGCGGGATCGTGCGTTGGATGGCTTCCGCATCCAGCACCACCCCGTCACAGTTCACTGCTTGGCTTGCTCCTCACGCGCTTCCTCCAGAGCAGTAAGCAGCTTCTCCGTCAGATTGAAGCGGTCCGGATCAGCGTACACAATCGCCCCGTTGCCGGCGACGTCAAAGATGAAATCGTAACCGTCCTTTTTGGCGAGAGTCTCCAAAGCGGCGTTGACCTGCTCAAAGATCGGCTGCGAGAGTTCCACATTCTTGCGGAACAGCTCTCCACTCGGTCCCATTTTCCCCTGAGTGAACTGTTGCAGTTCCTGTACCTGCTTGTCGAATGCGGCCTGCATCTCGGCCTTCTTGGCCTCGCTCATCAGCAGTTCCTGCTTGCGAAAATCTTCCTGCAACTTGACCAGCTTGCTCTGCCGGTCCATGGCCTGCTGCTCGTAGTCCTGCTGGAGGCGCTCGATCTCGCGCTGGATCTGCTTGAACTCGGGCATCCGTTCACGCAGTACTTCGGAATCGATGTAGCCAATCTTGGCCTGCGCATGGGCGGGCTGAATGAGAACGGCCAATCCCAGGACTGCGGCGGCGGCGAAAAGGGGGATACGCTTCATCGAGGACTCTGTCGCTGAGGGTTGAAGGCGCGCCCTAGAAGAAGCGCGGCCCGAACTGGAAGTGGGTGGTCAAACCGGGCCTCTGGCCGTCGATGCTGCGTCGATCGAAGCCATAGCCGAAGTCGAAGCCGATCATCCCAAGCATGGGTGTTAACACACGAAAGCCGATGCCGATGGAGCGTTTCAGGTCCGTCGGATCAAAACCATCGACGTCTTTCCAGGCATTGCCCGCGTCAGCGAAGAGCAGACCAACAACCTGCCGCTCCGTGATCGGGAAGCGATACTCGACGTTTATTGTCATCATGGAGCGGCCGCCGATGTTCTGTCCCCTGGCATCCCGTGGTCCGAGGGAGGCATCAGGGTAACCTCGGACCTGCCCGTCCCACCAGTCAACTCCACCTGGAGTGAACCGGTCCCAGAAGGAAATATTGGCATCATCCCAGTTCGAGAAACCGTCGATGATGGCGAATTTGGACTCCACAGAGAGCACGAATTTCCAGAAACTCGGCCGATACACGTTCAGATTCAGCTCGTGTCGGTGGAAATCTACATCGCCAGCAATGAAGGAAGATGCCACCTCAGGCGTATAGCTGATTACAGAACCAGTGGTGGGGAAGTCGGGCAGGTCTCGCGTATCTCGTCGGAACACCAACTCGATACTGGACGTGGTTCGAGGGGTGAAACTGGAACTGCTCTCGTCATAGCCGGAGACGAAATCACTGTAGCGCTCGTCGCGAAGTTCGTAGCCCAGAGATATGGAGGAGAACGCGGGTCGCTTCAGCCGACGTCCGACACGGACGCTGACCGAGTTGCGGTGGAAATCGAAACTGTTGAGATACTGCTGATTCAGTGTGTAGACGCGGAAAGAGAAACTCGTTGGCGTATCAAACAACCATGGTTCGGTGAAACCGATGAGGAATTGCTCACGCCGGGTACCGAACTCCCAGTTGAAATCGAGATTCTGCCCCTTGCCTCTGAAGTTGGGGATCTGCAAACCAAGCGTGCCAACGAGCTTGTCGCGATCGCTGTACCCGGCACCCATGGACGCGGCTCCAGTCCGCTGCTCCTCCACGTTGAAGGAGAGGTCGATGAATTTCTCATCGTCTATGGAAGGGGTGGCATGTTGCTGGAACTGCACATCCTTGAAGTATCCCAGCATATACAGCCGCCGTTGGCTCTCTTGAAGTTGGCTCGATTTGAACACATCACCGGGCCGCAGGGCGACTTCCCGCCGCAAGACTTTTTCCTGAGTCTTCACATTTCCGGTGAAATCAACTCGTCGAATGCGCCAGGGCTCACCCTCGAAAATCTGGAAAGCGACGTCGATACTGTCACCCCGAATGGTCTCGTGGGGTATGATTTCTGTATCGAGGTAGCCGCGCTCGTAGTAGGCGGATTTGGCAAGGTAGGCCAGTTCAGGGGAAGAGGCTTTGAAAACGTCCCCGTGGCTGACCTTCAGTTGACGCTCCAGATCTGCCACACTGAAGAGCTCGTTCCCCTCCCAACTGACATCGCCAACAAAAAACTGCTGGCCCTCCTCGATCTCGACGTCGATGAAAAGCCGTCGACGACTGTCGTCGTAGTAGATCGAATCACGCAGAATTGTCGCTTGCTGATACCCCTCGGAGCGATAGAAGGCAAGGATACGCTCCTTGTCTTCCTGATATGTGTCCGCCTTGAACTCGCCCTTGCGCCACCAACGCTTCGGCTTGGTCTCCATCTGTTTGTGGATCTTGCCGCTGCTGATGGCATCTGTGCCGATCACATTGATGGCGGCAATCTTGATCTTGTCACCTTCATCGATGTCATACTGCAGAAAAACAGTTCCGGACTCATTGTCGAATAACTGACCTTCGACCTCGGCCCTCAGGTAACCCTTGTCTCCATAGAGTTCCAGAATACGCTGACGGCCGCGTGCAACATCCTTGGGCGCCACCACCTGGCCGGAGACGAGGCCCACGGCCTCCTTCATGTCCTTCTCTTTGATCTCCTTGTTGCCCTTGAACCGGACCCCCTCCAGCGTGGGGTGCTCACGAACAACAACGATCACCTTCACGCCATTGCCCGACTCGCTCTCGTCGGCATAGATCTGGATATCGGAAAACACGTGCAGGCCCTGCAGCGCGCGCACTGCCTCCTGCACATTCTCCTGAGACAGTTCGACGCCCGTCTCAAGGCCGAGTGTTGATCGAATCAGTGACTCGGCAACCCGGTTGAAATCGCCTCTGATTTCGATTTCCTGGACCGTCGTCTGGGCAAGAGCGGGTACCGCCAGAAGTACGCAGAGAAGAACTGCGTCGAGGCGGATCAGGGAGCGATTGCGTACATCACACATGTTCGTTGGGCCTCCGTTGCGTCGACCATTGGTCGCTCACCGTGCAGCAGGCAGAAAGCCGAAAAAGCCGCTCTATCTCTGAGTCCGTGATAGAGCGGCTTGTTTCGTGAAGCGCCGGAACCAGGTGCAGCGCTGTAGCAGGGAAAGGCTGCCTCAGGAGGCAGCCTCAGGTTTTTTTTCATCAACCGACTCAGCGGCGTCTCTCTCGTCATCAAAGACGAGGGCTTCGCCCTTCTTCGTAACCCGGATCCGGCTGCCTTCGCTGAAACGACCCTGGAGGATCTCCTCGGCAAGTGGGTCTTCGAGCAGCTTCTGGGCCGTGCGCCTGAGATAACGTGCGCCGTATTGCTGGTCAAATCCCTTTTCTGCAATCAGGCTCTTTGCCCCGGGGGTAATCCGCACCTGGATGTCACGATCAACCAGTCGCGTCTTGAACTCTTCGAGGAAGATATCAATGATCTCCGCAATGTTCTCTCGGGTCAACGAATGAAAGATCACCGTGTCATCAATGCGATTCAGAAACTCCGGATTGAAAGCCTTCTTCATCGCGTCTTTGACCTTCGCTTCCATCAACTCCTGCATCGATTCGTCGTCGGTCTTGCCGAAACCCAGGACGCCGCCGGAGCCGACTTCGCGGGTACCGACGTTTGATGTCATGATCACGACCGTGTTGCGAAAGTCAACTTTTCGGCCGGTGCTGTCTGTCAGCCTGCCCTCATCGAGAATCTGCAGCAGGATGTTAAAGACATCCGGGTGCGCCTTCTCCATCTCATCCAGCAGGATCACCGAGTAGGGACGCCGCCGAACACGCTCGGTCAGTTGCCCACCTTCGTCGAAGCCGACATAACCCGGAGGCGCACCGACGAGTCGAGAAACGGTGAACTTCTCCATGTATTCTGACATGTCTACCGTGATGAGGGCCTCTTCGTCACCGAAAAGGAACTCAGCCAGCTTGGCAGCCATGTACGTCTTGCCGACACCCGTGGGACCGAGGAAAAGAAACGAGCCAATCGGTCGCTTTGGGTCCTGCAACCCGGCGCGACTGCGGCGTATCGCTCTGGAGACTGTGGCTGTCGCCACTTCTTGACCCACGACCTGCTTGCGGAGTTCCCCTTCCATGGACAGCAATCGCTCTGTCTCGCTGGCGGCCAAGCGCTGCATGGGCACACCGGTAATGGACGAAATGACGGCAGCGATGTCATCTTCGGTGACCTCGACGACTTCGTTGCGGACTTCCTCCTCCCAGGCTCGGCGCCTCTGCTGCAGACTCTCGCGCAGACTGTGCGCTTCATCTCGCAGGCGGGCCGCTTCTTCAAATTCCTGTTTCTCGGAACACTCGATCTTCTTGCGATCGATCTCCTGGATCTGTGCCTCGAGAGCACCGATCTCTTCGGGAGGGCTCAGTCGTGCCAGATGGACCCGAGACCCGGTCTCGTCGATGATGTCGATCGCCTTGTCTGGCAGGTAGCGGTCGGCGATATAGCGATCCGACTGCTTCACTGCGTAGGCGACAACCTGATCAGAGTACGTTACGTGATGATGGCTCTCATAGTTGGCGCGCAGACCCTTGAGGATCTCGATGGTATCGGGGACGGAAGGCGGTTCGACCATGATCGACTGAAAGCGACGCTCCAGCGCACCGTCCTTCTCGATGTATTTCCGATACTCGTCCAGGGTCGTCGCACCGATGCACTGCAGTTCGCCGCGGGACAGGGCGGGTTTGAACATGTTGGAAGCGTCCAGAGTGCCCTCAGCACTGCCGGCACCGACGATGGTGTGCAGTTCGTCGATAAAGATCACGACATCGGGATTCTGATTGAGTTCGTTGAGGACGGCTTTGATACGCTCCTCGAACTGTCCACGGTACTTGGTACCGGCAACAACTCCACCCATATCCAGAGTGACAAGTCGCTTGTCGAGCAAAATCTGGGGAACGCGCTTTTCAACGATGCGTTGGGCCAAGCCCTCGACGATCGCCGTCTTGCCAACACCTGGGTCGCCGATGAGAATGGGATTGTTCTTCTTGCGGCGCGATAGAATCTGCGTCACGCGCTCGATTTCCTTCTCGCGTCCGATGACGGGATCCAACTTGCCTTCGCGGGCCATCTGCGTCAGATCGCGCCCGAAATGATCGAGGAAAGGCGTCTTGCTCTTCTTGCCCTTCTCTTTGGATCCTGTCGTCTTGCCTTCGAGAACGGCGACGGTCTCTTCCATGGCAGTCTTGTAATCGACACCGAAAGCGGCAAGAATCTGTGCCGCAACACCTTCTTTGTCCTTGAGCAGAGCAAGCAGGAGATGCTCAACGTCAACGAACTGCGTCTTCATGTCCTTGGCTTCGTTGGCAGCAACCTCAAGGATCTGCTTGGCGCGAGGCGTGAATGGCACTTCGCCTATGGTCATGGTGCCACCCGAGGTGGCGACGTAATCCTCGACGGACTGCTTCACTGTTTCGAGGTTGAGTCCGAGGTTGGTTAGAACGGTAACTGCCTTGCCCTTACCCTCTTTGATGATGCCGAGGAGCAGGTGCTCGGTGCCGATGTAATTGTGCCCGAGGCGCGCAGATTCCTCCCGCGCGTACTGCATGACACGCTTCACTCCATCGGTGAACATGTTGTTCATGTACCGCGACCTCCAGATAATTGGGCCAGTTGATTGGCTTGGCTCAAACTACACAGGTGCTTTCGAAGTGTCAAGGTTCGGGCAAGCCCGGTCGAAGCCTCTCAAGTACCTATGAATTATTAACTTGCGACAGTTTCTCTCGGACCAGGTCGGCGCGCCGCAAGTCGCGTTCCGCCGGGGTCAGTCCACGCCCAGCTTCAGCCCGTAAGTGGGAGGGCTGAGTGGCGATCATGAGGTGATTGAGGAACCCTGAGGGTATGCCCTGCACAACCCCGAGGGTGCACCCCAGTCGCACCGCTGACAACAGATTCATGAACTCCTGGCTCGTCAGGATTCGGGCGTGGGACAGAATGCCGTAGGCGCGCCACACCTTGTCTTCCATCTGTCCCCGGGCTTCCTTCGTCAACGAGTCCTGGGCGTCTCTTTCGTAACCTATCAGTTGCTCGGCAATACGCAGCAACCCCTCAAGGATGCTCTGTTCCGAGGCACCAAGCGTCGCCTGGTTCGATATCTGGAAGAGATTTCCTGCCGCATTGGAGCCTTCACCGTATACGCCTCTGACGGTGAAGGACAAGTGACTCAACCCCTGCAAAACTCGCTCCATGTCTTCTGTAAGAACGAGGGCCGGCAGATGCATCAGAACAGAAAGACGCAGGCCCGTTCCCGTGTTCGTCGGACAGGCTGTGAGGAATCCGATTCTCGGATCGTGCGCGCAGTTGACTGCATTGAGTAACTCGTCATCCAGCGCACAGATCGCGGCAAAGGCATCCCGGCCCCGAGTACCGGGTGAAATCGCCTGCAGGCGCAGGTGATCTTCTTCATTGATCATCACACTTAGTGATTCGTCCTGATTGAACAGAACCCCACGCTCGCCCTTCTCGTCTGCCAGAGTCGGACTGATGAGGTGCCGTTCCACCAACACCCTGCGCTCGTTGCCGTCGAGCACGCTCATCCCGAAGTACGTGGCCGTACTCATCGAACGGCTCGTCTTGGCCGCCGCAAGGACCTCGTCGATGACCTGTTGCTGCTGAGTTTGCGTGATACGTGTGCCAAAGGGGTAGCCGGCGAGATTGCGCGCCAGGCGAGCCCGGCAGCTGATGACAATACCATCCGCGTCGCCGTCGCCGCTCATCCAGCTTGGAGCCGTCCGGATCAGGGAATCGAGTTTCAAGAGCCCGCCTCTTTCAAGAGCCCTCTTCCTGCAGGCGGGCGATGCGATCGCGCAGATCCGCCGCTCGTTCGTAGTCTTCGGCATTGACAGCTGCTGCCAGTTCCGAGCGCAGATCTTCTGCGTTGACAGCCGTCGTGCCTGTTCGGGAGTCCCCATGCTCGGGAACCGGAGTGGGCGCCCTGGGACCGCGGCCGACATGCAGATCGGATCCGTGGATGCGTTTCAACAGTCGCCGCAGAGGTGTACCGAAAGCTGCGTAGCACTGCGAACAACCCAGGCGGCCAACCTTGCGGAACTCCTCATACGTCATACCGCAGCCCGGACACAGACCCTTGCCTGCCTCGGCACCAGCCAGCTGGCCGATGACGACATCCACTTTCTTCGCATCCGTCGGCACATGCGCCAGCTTCACGGGTTCCGTTTTCTGGCCCTGCTGTTTGGAGCACTCCTGGCAAAGGTGCAGCGTCTTTTTCGCGTCCCCTGCGATTGCCGTGAACTCGATCGTTGCCTGGCGCTTGTTGCAGATGTCACAGATCATGGCTCAGTTGAGATCCAGACGACCGGCATCGATATGCCCCGATCGATCGAGACTGGCGGCAAGGTCTCTGTCATGCGTCATGACCAGGAAAGCCTGGTTCTCGGCGCTCGCCAGTTCGCGAAGCAGGCCGTGCAGGCGGTCGCTGGACTCGTGATCCAGATTGCCGGAAGGCTCGTCGGCCAGGACAAGCTCGGGTTTCATGATGAGAGCCCGGGCGACCGCGACCCGTTGACACTCGCCACCGGAGAGCTCGCCAGGCCGGTGCTCAAGACGGTGATCGAGGCCCACGAGGGACAGCAGATCTCTTGCCCTGGGTTCCATTCCATCAGCGTGTCGGGCGATCAGGGCTGGCATCATCACATTCTCCAGTGCGGTAAACTCTGGCAGAAGATTGTGAAACTGGAAAACAAAGCCCACGTGCCGATTACGGAACTGCGCCCGATCGTCGTCGTTGAGTGCCAGAACGTCGACGTCACGGATCTGCAGCTGGCCCTCTGTTGGTCGATCCAGGGCGCCCAGGATGTGGAGCAGCGTGCTCTTGCCCACTCCGGATGCACCGGTAATGGCGACGGTCTCGCCTTCCCGGAGTTCAATATTGATCCCCCGCAGCACCTCGAGGTCCTGGTCGCCGCTGCGGTAGACCTTGCGCACATCCTTCGCACGCAGGACGATGCCACGAGGTGACAAGGTCTCAACGGTTGTCGATTCATCGATTCTCATTGCAGTCACATGATGTAACGGATGGCTTCGACAGGTTCCAAAGAGGCAGCCTTGCGTGCTGGAATGACCGCCGCCAGCAGGCAGATGACGATACTCATGACGGATACTGCGACGAAGTCAAGGGGCTGCATGTCGACCGGCAGAGAACTGATGATGTAGATGTCACTTGGGATGGAGATAATCTGCAGACGATCCTGTACGACACACACGGCGAGCCCGATCAGGCATCCCAATGCCGTGCCGAAGACGCCGATGAACATGCCCTGAAAGATAAAGACACGGCCAATCCCTTTGGCCTGGGCACCCATGGCTCGAAGGATACCGATCTCGGGCGTCTTGATCAGGATCGACATCGTCAGGATCGACATGATATTGAAAGCAGCAACGACGATGATCAGACTCAGGGCCGTGAAGATCACGATCTTCTCCAGCTCCATCCAGTGGAACAGTTCGGGAAACTGCTGTGTCCAGTCCGTGACGTGGAAGGGGTAACCCAGATCTTCGTCGAGTTCGTCGCGAAGCGTCGTCGCATCATCCAGATCATCTATGCGCAGATGGATGGCGGACACGCCATCCATCGCCAGCATGCGGCGAGCTTCGTCGAGGCCCACAAAGGCAAAGGTGTCGTCGTAGTGATACATACCACTGGCGAAGAGATCGGTCACGACATAGGGGTGATACTTGGGTGCCAGACCGTCCATCAACACCTCCTCGATGGGCCGCTTCTGGATCGACAGAAGAAAGACACGGTCACCGACGCCGATGCGCAGACGATTCGCCAGAGACGCCCCCACAATGATTCCCGGGTACTTCTCACCCTCTGGCGGATCAAAGTGAAACTGCCCCTGCTTATCGTATTCCAGATGCTTCGGCAGATCAGACACCTGGCCGAAGTTCTGCGGGTCAATGCCCCAGACGATGACCCCAGAAAAATCACCGTCATTGGTATACAACCCCAATTTCGCTTCGACGATCGGTGCGGCGCCTCGAACTACGGGCATCTTCACGATATGGGCCAGGAGTGTATCGGCTTGTTCGATGGGAGCGCCATAGTACCGGCCGATGCTGACATGGGCGTTCATGCCGATCAGACGGTTCTTCACCTCACCAGAGAACCCGTTGGTCACAGAGAGCATGATCACGAGGGCAGCAACGCCCAGGATCACGCCGCCCACGGCAATGAAACTGATGACAGAAAGAAACCCGGAGCGGTGTTTGGCTTTCAGGTACCGTCGGGCGACAAAAAGTTCGTACGACACGACGGCCTACTTTGCCCGGGCCGCTGTCAGATAGGCTTCGATGAACTTGTCGATGTCACCATCCATGATGGCCTGGAGGTTGCCTGACTCGTGTCCGGTTCGGTGGTCTTTCACCATCGTGTACGGCTGGAAGACATAGGAACGAATCTGGCTGCCAAAATCGATGGCCATCTTCGTGCTCTCTACGGCCGCAATTTTCTTCAATTCTTCCTGCTTGTAGAAAGCGTAGACCCTGGCCGTCAGGACCTTGCGAGCGGCGCCCTTGTTTTTCAACTGCGAGCGCTCATTCTGGCATGACACCGTGATACCCGTCGGCAGGTGGGTCATGCGCACGGCGGATGAGGTCTTGTTCACGTGTTGCCCCCCGGCACCGCCTGCCTTGTAGACATCGACCTGGATGTCCACATCCTTCAATTCCACCTCTGGCATTTCGTCTACCTGAGGGTAGACGAAGACACTGGCGAAAGAGGTATGCCGCCGTTTCTGTGCGTCGAACGGTGATATCCGCACAAGGCGATGGACACCGGCCTCGGCCTTGAGGTAACCATATGCGTAGCTGCCTTTCACTTCGATCGTGACAGACTTGATTCCCGCCTCGTCTCCGGGCACCAGGTCCATCACCTCCGCCTCGAACTCGCGCCGCTCGATCCAGCGCTGATAGAGGCGCATCAGCATCTCGGCCCAATCGGCGGCTTCGGTCCCGCCGGCGCCAGGATGGATCTCGAGAATGGCATCTTTCGAGTCATCTGGATCCGACAGAATCGCCAGGAACTCCATATGATCGAGTTCGACCAACAGAGAGGCGGCCTCGGCCTCGAACTCGGAGAGAGAGGTCTCGTCACCCTCCTCCGTGCTCATTTGGTGCAATTCACATAAGTCCGCTATACGTGAGTGCAGAGCCGCGAAGGGTCCGAGGATGGCGCGCAACTCACGGGCCTCACGCGATACGGTCTGCCCTCTTTGCCGGTCGTTCCAGAAATCGCCGACCGCCATTTGCTCCTCGAGTTCGGTAAGTCGTCGACGTCGCAGGTCGACGTCAAAGATACCCTCGCAACCGTTCAAGCCGAATCTGGCAGTCGGAGATCGTCTCGTCGAGAGTAGCCATAGCAACCTTACTCCTGGTAGCGTTCGAAAGTGAGCCGGTCGGCACTGGCAGCCTTGGGGATTTCGAACAGAAGTTCCTCGTCGAGAGTGTCATCTCGATCGAGTTTGAATTTGTCGCCGAGATGAATAAAAATCGGCGAGTGAGTCAGCGGGTAGTGACGGAGCCCGGTATCATCCACCAACTGGAAACATCTTGGGACAATGTCGTACCCGATTTTCATGCGGGCCTCCATCTGTACTCTGACGACGACGAACTTGTAGCCCGCATCCGGATATCCGTGGAAGAACGTCTCGTAGCGCACGCCGTTTTCAGGTACTTCCCAGACAACGGGTGTCTGGATCCGACTCAGCAGGTCCGGTAGCTCATCAAGCTTCGCTGTTGATCCCCCGGTGAGTCTGATCGCAACATATACCGGTATGAAGACGGCACTGCAGAGCAGCCCCATGCGGTTCAGCGTCCGCATCTGCCGTTGGTTCCGGACACGGCGCGTCGGTGCCGGCCGCCCGTGGGCGGCTGCGTCAGTAGGCGTGGATGTCATCAGAGTCTCCGCACAACGAAGGTACTCGCTGGAGAACCCGCTTGCCACATGGCGAAGCTTCTAGCGAGTTCGCAGAACCGCGACCTTTCCTGTGTAGTGGAGCGTTTCACTGGAGAGAACGTACAGGTAGACACCATCCGCGAGGCGCTCCGGTACGTGCCATCTGGGGGCCAGGGTGGGACTGGTGTAGTCTCCCGGGGGTAGGCGCCTGGGTTCGACGCGGTCCACCAGTTCTCCCGCCGCGTCGAAAAGTGACAGGGATACATTCTCCGTTGCATGCAACGCAACGGGGAAGTGGATCGTCGGCGCCGGGCCACGGGCGGGGTTCGGAAAGGGCGCTGCCGCCAGGCTGATCTCGGGGATGATCGCGTCGAGTCCGCTCGCCTTGGCAACATCGATCAGGCCCCACCCAAAGAGGGTGTCGGGTCCCGCTGGGCCCAGATCGGTTGCCGTGGAGCGCAGTGCGTCCGCCACCTCCCCGGGTGTCCAGGTCGGATGCAGTTGCAGCAGAAGTGCGCAGGCGCCACTGACGATGGGTGCCGAAAATGACGTGCCGCTCAGCCGACGATATTCCTGCAGGCTGAATGGGAGCGACGACGACCCGGCTCCCCTGCCGGTGACGGTGACAATCTGCTGCCCCGGCGCCACCACGTCGGGCTTGATACGCCCATCTGCTGTTGGTCCCCTGGAACTGAAGAAGGCGAGGCCGCTGTTCACTGGATGAACGGCACCGACGGCGATGACACCTGCACCGTCGGCGGGGACCGTGATGTGGTGCCAACTCGTGTTGCCCTCGTTGCCGGCGGCCACAACAACAACGATGCCTCGAGCGACCGCCAGCTCGGCGGCACGTGTCGTGAGTGCCGTCCGGCCATCCAGGTCTTCGTATTCATATCCCGTGCCATCATCGAAGGTGATGTAGCCAAGCGATGAACTGACGATCTGTGCCCCCAGACTGTCGGCCCACTCAAGGGCAGCGATCCACCGGTCCTCCTCCGTCGGCGGGTCGAGTTCCACACCCCGATCATCGACACGGGCGTCCTCCGTCTTGGCCAGCAGGTAGTGCGCGCGGGGCGCGATTCCTACGAGTCGTCCGGGATCATAGCCGGCGATCACCCCGAGCACTTCGGTGCCGTGGAGGTTCTGGCCAGTCTCTATCTCGTTGCCAGTGATCGGCTCGTCCGTCTCATCACCGACGTCGTTGTCATCATTGAGAAAATCCCGCCAGGCGAGGACGTTGAGACTGGCAAAAGCCTGATGGTCCTGCCAGTTGAAACCGGCATCAATGATCGCGACGCGCACCCCCTGGCCCATCACATCACGGGCGTGCAACAGATGTGCTGCGACGGCGGCGTTCTGTTCAAAGGATTCTCCGTAGTCCAACGCCGCACCTGCTCTGCGGGATGCGGGTACACTTGCGGTGGCCGGCGCCGGCGTCCGGTGAAAGCTCCGCACGGGACGCACATCGAGTACGAAGGGCAGCGCCCGAAGCTCCTGCACCTGGTCAGCAGTGGCCGTGACGCTGACCGCATTGAACCAGCGCGAACGCTGGCGCACGACCACGCCGGTTGCCAGTACGGCCTGCAGATACGTGGCATCCACAGATTGATCCAACTGCTGGCGGGTTGCTGTATGCCCTGTGGACCAATCTATTCGGCGACCATCTGCTGCAGGCTTATCCGCCAGGAAAACCCACAACGCCTCGGTCGCCATCAGCGGTGCGGCACACAGCAGTACCAACATGGCGGCAGGAAGCCTGCAGCGCGTCACGGTCCGCCGGGAGTGACGCGTTGATCGACGACCTGTGCGCCTTCTGGCGCAAGAAAGGTGAAGAGTTCGTCCTTCAGCTTCTTGTCCTTGCGGTGATCCTTGAGGATGTAGGTGCGAACATCATCATTGGCCTCGACTTGCTCGACGCGCAGCAGATACCAGTCCTTGCGCTCAACCCAGACACGCATGCGCTGCAACCGGAGATGGGCCGGCACGTCATCGCGGGGCTGCAGGGTCAACTCATATGCCTGCTGGCCATCGATCTTTGTCTCTTTGACCGACACAGGTCGATATCCGTCGGTGTACTGCACGAGGATCTCCCAGGGCGTCCGCAGTTCGCCTTCGTAGTGCGACACGATGACCTGGTCGTTCGCCTTGTTATAGGCCCAGATGGTCGTACCATCGGCCACGACCAGGTCTCCATCGTCGACCTCCACGCGAAACTGCCCCGGGCGTCGCGTATAGATATGGCCTTCGCGGGACATGCTCTTATCCAGGACGGCCCAGTAGAACTGCTTCTCGAACCTGGCCTCGTAGGACTTGGCGTCGGCGAAACGCTCCTGCATTCGCTCGATAACCTCTCCGCCGGTGATGGCGTGGGCCACCATTGGCAACAGCAGGCAAGACAAAACAAGGCATCGGCCGATCGCTGCGGTCCGTCTCAATTGAGATCATCCTCCTTCGCGTAGGCGCTGGGCCCCGACTCCACGAGGATCTCCCGTGGCTTGGCACCCTCGGCGGGGCCGACGATGCCCTCCGATTCCAGTTCATCCATCAGACGCGCGGCCCTCGAGTAGCCCACTTTCATTCTTCGCTGCAGGAAAGAGGTGCTTGCCTGTTGCGTATCGAGAACGATGGCGACAGCATCCTCGAACAACTCGTCCCGATCACTGTTCCCCCCGGAAGCGTCACCTCGTGGGGCAAAGACCTTGACCTCCTCCACCTCGTAGCCACTCTCTTTGATCTTCTCCACGAGTCGTTCGGTCTCCTCGCCGGAAATGTAGGCGCCGTGGATGCGGATGGGCTCACCTTGACCACTGGGCAGAAACAACATATCACCACGCCCGAGCAGGCGTTCGGCGCCGTTCATATCAAGAATTGTCCGCGAGTCGATCTTGGAGGCCACCTGAAAAGCGATGCGTGACGGAAAGTTCGCCTTGATCACACCCGTGATCACGTTCACCGAGGGGCGTTGCGTTGCCAGGATGATGTGAATGCCAACGGCGCGCGACTTCTGCGCGAGCCCCATGAGAGAGGTCTCGACATCAGCTGGTGCCGTGAGCATCAGATCGGCGAACTCGTCGATGATGATGACAATGAATGGCAATTTCCGCAGTTCCTCACCCGCGGCGGCCTCCTCAGTCTCGGCGCCAGCATCACCGGCGGCGGCGCGCTCGGCCAGCGCTTTCTCAACTTTGGCGTTGTAGTCGGCCAGGTTGCGCACATGCATTCGCGCCAGGGACCGATAGCGGACCTCCATCTCGGCCACCGCCCACTTGAGTGCCTCCGATGCCTTTTTTGGCTCCGTGATGACGGGCACAAGCAGATGCGGAATGCCGTTGTACATCGTCAACTCCACGACCTTCGGATCGATCATGAGCAACCGCACCTGATCCGGCGTGGCGCGCAGCAGGATGCTGCAGATCAGGCCGTTGATGCACACACTCTTGCCAGCACCCGTGGCGCCTGCCACGAGCAAGTGCGGCATCTTCGCCATGTCTGTGACGAAGTCTTCGCCGGCAATCGTCTTGCCCAGCGCCATGGTGATGAGAGACTCAGAGTTCTTGAAGGCTGGAGAATCGATGATTTCGCGCAGATACACCGTTTCACGATGATGATTGGCGATCTCAACACCAACCACGGACTTTCCCGGGACCGGGGCCTGGATGCGTATGCCCTGGGCACTCATGACGCGAGCCAGGTCATCAGCCAGGGCGGAGATTCGTCCCACCTTGACCCCTGGTGCCGGCTCAACCTCGTAACGAGTCACGACGGGGCCCGGGCTGATCTCGACGACTTTCCCCATCACGTCAAAGTTCGCCATGGCTTCCTCAAGGATTCGCGCATTGGCCAGCAGCGACTCCCGGTCCGGCTCGCCCCGGTCATTCGGAACAGGATCAAGCAGGCTCACGACGGGAACTTTGTAGCGTCCGCCTTTCTTGCGCAGTTTGCCCGATCCGGCACTCGTGTCTGACTCCTTTGCCAGGTCCTGGTCCTCTGTGGGCGATGGAGCCGGGGGAGTGGGCCTCACAGGGACAGCGTCGGCAACAGGGGGCCGCCGCACCTGGATTTCGTCCTTCCTGATGGTTGGCAGACGCTTTGGTGGCGTTCGTGTTTCCCGTCGCTCTTCGTCATCGGCGACTGAATCCTGCCCTTCAAAGCCCTCCTCGTCATCCTCCCCCTCGTCGTCGTCGTCATCCTCCTCGGGCTCAGAGTCTTCTGGATCATCCCGTCGTCCGACGGAGGCGAGTCTGGCCGAGATGATCCGGATCGAGGCGAACGCCCGGGTTGCTGCGGCATGGACATGTGTGCCAGCAGCAGCGAGCAACGTCAGCAGTCGACGTGGGTCGAGGTCGGTGACGAGCAGAAGGGAGGCCAACAGCAGGGCTGAGAGCAGGATCGTGGAACCGACACGGCCGGTGTAAGGAACCAGGAAGACGTTCGTTGTCCACGTCCCCAGCCAGCCACCCAGTTCAAAAGCCGTATAGGACGACCAGGTGGGCAGTCCGGATGCAATGGAGGAGAACGTAGCGATGCCGAGCAACCCGGCGGTCCGCATGGCGTCGGCGCGAACTTCACGGCGGCGGAGACGATTCCATCCCCACAGGAGAGCGATCACAGGCAGTGTGTAGGCGCTGAGGCCGACGGCTGCGAACAGACCGTACGACACGTGCGCCCCAATCTTGCCCGCCCAGTTGATCGTACCACTGTGAAACTGGCTGGAATTGGGTGGATCGAAATGTGAGTATGAGACGAGACTGACAAGCAGAAAGGTCCCAAGGGCGGTTAGCAGGACACCTGAGACTTGTGATCCCTTGCGTCCTGCGACGAAGCGCTGTGCGAGTTCGGACATATCCTGTGATCATCGGCGCTCAAAGGGCGCCCGATGCGTTCGGTAGGGGACGTCGGGGAACGTGGCGGCAGCCGGGGAGGGCCACCGTGTAGCGACGGGGATCGCCAGTTGTACCTCAAAAACGAACTGTCACTGCCGGGAGACGGTTACTTTTTCGTGAACGGTCCGTCCCTCAGCACTGGCCCTGGCCAACAGAATGTACAAACCTGGGGGACAAAATTGCCCCGATGCTGTTCGACCGTCCCAGCGGATGGTCTGCTCGAAGACGGCTGGCTCCCAGTCGCGCAAACGCAGTACAAGGTTGCCCTCGGTGTCGTAAACCGTCACCGACAGCAGAGCCGGTGCAAAGGGCAGGTGACAGACAATCTGCAGGCTCTCAACAAATGGATCGGGCGACCGGTCCATAACGATACGGCCCGTCTCCGCGGGTGCCTGATCGACACTGTTCTGCTGCCCCGGTGTGCCACCTACCCACAACGACAACTGCCATCGCGAGTCGGTTCGGCGCTCCCACGAATGGCCGGCGCGACTGGCAACGGGGTCGTAGGAAAACATGTCGGCCGTATCACCGGCGGCATCCACGAGAATCACTTGTTCGTGTGCCGAATTGGACCACCCTGATCTGCCAAATGCGCGGTCCTCAATAGTAACGATTGTGACGGACTCTCGCACCGAATCATACGTCGTCGAGGCGCCCGCATAGCTGCCATCCAGCACCAGGGCGAACCCTCCTGGTTGCAGCCTCGTGCCGTTCCGGAGGGCGATGATTCTGTCGATCTCATCGCCATTGCCCAGAGACCAGCCAGCCAGGTCGATCGTGTCTGTCTGGCTGGCGTTGTAGATCTCGACAAACTCGTCGTGGGGCTCGCTTCCCAACGGATCGGTCATGACTTCCGAGAGCCGGGCCTGCCCGCACAGGGCCCCTGGGCTTGCGATATAGAGAGCCAGGAAGAACATCGGCGGAGCAGCTCTCACAGCATACCCGAGCGCTTGCGCAGAATCCACTCCGTCGTCAACAGCCCTGTCAGCAGCAAGAGCCAACCCATGTGGTGAATCTTCACCCCGATGTCCTGCTGCTCGCGTACGAGAATCGGCGTTGGGCGGATGGTCTGGACCAGATCCGGCCAGGCCTCGATCCCTCGATAGGTGCCGCCGCTGGCGCGGGCAATCGCAGCAAGCATCTCGGGATCGGATCGCAGATCGTCGGACTCAATCGTATGGTCTTCAATGACGAATGAGCCCTCCGTCTGACCAATGCTCTCCATGCCGATCCGGGCCCGGACCAGGAAGGTGTAGGTGCCAGCAGCGAGATCTGGAAGTTCAGTCCGGTAGTGGCCCGGGACCGTTGGCTCCAGGATGATGGAACGGCCCCCCGGAGAGAGGGAGAGTTCGACTTCAGCGTCTGTGAGTGGCTCCTGCAGTTCATCGAATACCTGCGCCGTAACTGCAGCCGGTTGTCCGGATCGGTATACCGGTTGCTCGGCAGAGGCCTGCACGCGTCCTCCGGACTCGGCCAAAGCCAGCCAGTGGACGGCACTCCGCCAGAACGCGGGGACGGTCCTGGCGTCGCCGCCCGCCCCCTCACCGAACAGGCTTTGACGCCAGAATCCTGTTCCTGTGACATGTACGACGCGGCCCGTACCGTAGGCACCAGCCACCACAACGGGAGCACCGTCGGCTGCTGCCAACAGGACCTTTGCGGTTGGCTTCACCCGAACTCGGGGTGTTCGTGCCTGCAACGGCGGCAATCGTTGCCAGGGATCCTCGGAGACGTTTCTCGTCATACCACGATGAATCGGGTGATTGCGCGTTTCGGGTACAAGGTGAAGGGGCGCCTGATCGTGCACGTCCGCAGTACCTGTCTCTGTCACAGTGGGCAGAATATCGGACCACGTCTCGGAGGACGCGCCTGTGTCGCTGGCCAGCGTCTGAATCAGGGTGCCTCCCCCATCGGTCAGGTAGGCCTGCAAGGCTTCAGGCAGCGTGTCGAGCGGCCCCTCGGGGGACAACACAACGACGGCGTCGTACCCTCCGAAAGCAGTCGGTATCGGGGCGCCACCGTAGTAGGCGGCCTCGCCGCGGCCGATGAACGCGTCAACCTGCAGCGTCGAATCAGCCATTAATGTCCGCCGGACGAAGCCTGATTCGGGGTTCGGTCGATCCGCAAGCAGCAGGATGCGAAGCCGGCTCTGCCTGACATTAAGGGCCAACAGAGACTGGTTGTTGTGCGGCGTCAGTTCCCCGGCCCTGGGCACAACATACAATTGGAGAAGGTGAGGACCGGGACTCATGGGGGGCGTCGACAATGCCACAGGCTGCACCTGCCCGTCGACAGCGAGTGGGATCTCGACTTGACTGAGAATTTGCTCGCCTTCTTCCAGCCGCAAAGTCACCGTGCTGTCTTGAAAGCCCCAACTCCGCAGACGCGCCAGGAGTCGTATCGGCTTCCCGGCAAAGGGTTGGTCGTCGATTTCGAGACCCAGAACCTGCACATCATCGGGGCTCGTCTCTGAGGTCACGCCGAGAACATGGATGGGCGTTCCGTGCTCGCTGGCGAGGCGGACCGGGTCTGGGCCCAGATTGTGCCTGCCGTCTGTGATCAGGACGATGGCGCTCAACAGTCGTGGGTCGGCGGCCTCGTCAAGGACGGACGCCAGCGCGGCGGCCAGATCCGTGGCTTTGCCAGAAGAGTGGAGTCGATCAAGGGTATCCGGATCGATATCCTGCACGGATGCAGAGAACGCTCTTACCGGCCCGACAAGAGCCTCTGCGAGTCCATCCGCCATGGATCTCCGGATTCGATCAAGGCGCGTTACACCCCTCTCTTCGACATCCATTGATGGGCTCGCGTCAACGAGCGTCACAACTCCGGGTCGCAGTGCCCGCCGGGCGAGATAGGATAGAACGGGCTCTGCCAGAAGCAGCACGACAATTGCGAAAGTTGCGGCTCGGAGTAACCAGAGCAGGACAACCCGAGACTGGGCCACGGGGGGGCGTGTCCACCGATACACAAGGTTGGCAAACAATACCATCGGCGGCAGAGGCAGCAACCATGGCCAGACGGCGTCGAGGCGGAGAGCGGCGTCGAGAAGATCACTCATGCTGCAGGCCTGGCAGCGCCAGGCGGGGATGGGCGTCGAGATCCCAGCCGCTGCGTTCCCCTGTCAGCAGGCGATGGCGACCTGCAGCCGCGATCATCGCTGCATTGTCAGTGCAGAGGATGGAACTGGGTGTAAAGAACTCTACCCCGATCTTGTCCATCGCGTGGCACAAGCTCTCGCGCAGCAGACGATTTGCCGCGACACCGCCAACAAGCGAAAGTCGCTCGATGCCGGTGCTCTCCACCGCATCACACGCGCGTCGGACAAGAACATCGATGACAGCCTGCTGGAAACTGGCGGCCATATCTGCCGTGCGTGCCTTCACCCCCTCGGAGCCGGGGCCACCCAGACGTATCAGTTCTGTGCGGACGGCAGTTTTCAGTCCGCTGAAGCTGAAATCGAGCCCCTTCTTTTCGGGCAGGGGCCTGGGGAATTTCACCGCCTGGGGATCTCCCGCCTCGGCAGCGTCGCTGACGGCCCGGCCCCCGGCGACCAATTGGTCGGGAGGCAGAAGATCGAGCAGCCGGGCGACCTTGTCGAAGGCCTCACCCGCCGCATCGTCCAGTGTCCGGCCAAGGTGCTCATAGGAGCCATGGTCTCGGACGTGGATCAGTTCGGTGTGTCCGCCGGAGACCAGAAGCGCGACGAATGGGGGTGGCAGGGGACGCTCGATTCCGGCCGAGTACAGATGTCCCTCGAGGTGGTGCACCCCGATGAGAGCCAGATCGCGGCTGTAGGCCAGCCCCTTGGCGATGTTCACCCCGACGAGCAGGGAGCCGACCAGGCCCGGACCGTGCGTAACGGCAATTGCGTCGAGTTGATCCAGAGAACAGCCGGCCTCCTGCAAAGCCTGCTCAACGACGGGCCCGACGGTTCGGATATGGGCTCGGGACGCCAGTTCGGGGACGACGCCGCCGTAGCGAGCATGGTCGTGCTGTGACAGCACGACGTTCGACTGCAGTTTGCCATCGGCAGTGATGACAGCCGCCGAAGTCTCGTCGCAGGACGTCTCGAGTCCGAGGACAACCAAATCAGCGCAAGACGACGGTGGCGCGTTCAGGCGTAATCCGGCGAATCTCGTACAGTTGCCCTGTACTCCCCTCGATCGGACCACCTTCAGCGGATCGAGCCAGTTCATAAAGCACGGTCAAACCGATGTCGCTTTCCGGATCGAGGTTGCCGATGAGATCGGCTCCGCCGCGAACCCGAACCGAGACGCGTGATGGCTCGGCCACAGCGCCCGGGGGGGCGTTGACAACCGCAACAGGGACGTTGAGCACCTCGTATTCGGCCAACTCCTGGATGTCGACATGCACGTGAACGTGATCCGGGCGAAGCTCAATCAGCCTCCCTTGGGGGATGTTCAGGGCAAGTTCCAGATCAACATCGGCTCGCACATCCTGGCGAAAAAGGCTGTCGGTGTAGATCACGTCGATTTGTCGGATGTGGCCTCGCGGACCCGTAATGTCGACGGAGTCGGCGTCCAGTTGCGACGTACCGACCTGGGTGTACGACTCGGCCAGACGCAAACCGATTCGGGGCCGGATGGGAACGCGGCGGTCCTCCCTGTGATCGAGCATCACACTGAGATCTGTCGGTTGGAGCACGGCGTCGACTGCAAGATTGGACTCCACCTGGGTCTCAACCTGGGTGACGTCCAGTCGAAGATTGAGTCGCTTGCCCGGGCGCCCTGTTGGCAGCTGGACGTGCAGGAGGAAGTCATCATCGGCTGCACGTAGAAGGTCCTTGCCGCGTCCGGACACGGCCACCCTCACGGTTGGTGGGAGGGGGCTCGAGATCATCAGGGGCGCGTCGCCCACGTTTTCTGAGGACTCCTCGACGATGAGGGGGACCTGCAGGTTCCTGCGATACGTCCGCTCCGTGACGGCGTGGAACCACAAGGCTGTCGACAGCAGGACGGCCCCCAGTTTGACGCCCCAGTCTCGCGTCAGCAGCCGCTGCATTGGATCCTCGGTGCGCCAGGATCTTGTCCCCTTATTTGTACGACTCCCTTAACTCCTTGCCAATACTGAGTTCACCATTGTCAATGCGGATATTGTAGCCGCAATCCGGGCTGGTACAAACCCAGGCCTTGTAGTGAATTGCGGCGCCGTCCCGGCCGTAGTCTGACAGGGGCACGAGCACCCCCTGCTGACACTTGAGGCAACTAGGATACGGAGCATCCATTTTTTGACCTCCCCTCCCGATCATGTGGAGTCTTGGGTTCGCTTCCCTTCGTCATCAGGCCCCCTCCCCGTTCGCATGCAGCATCCGGGCGTAGTCGAATACTACCTTTTCCTGCGCTGTCGTCTCGATAGAGCCCGGGCGGTTGACCCTTACAGTGGCAAGCGCATGGTCCCAGGTGTGGCCTTCATGCACCAGATAACACGCCAGCATGGTGCCAGTTCGTCCAAGACCTGCGCGACAATGTGTTGCCGTTGCGATGCCCGCCGCTCGAGCCTCGGTGACAAATTCCGTGAAGCACCTGATTTCGTCGAGAGAGGGCGCTTGCATGTCCGGAACAGGCAGGTGCCGATACCGAAGGCCGACCTGTGAAGTCAGCTCGGTATCCATGGGTAATTCAGTCAGGGAAACCAGGGCACCGATCCCCTGGTCACGAAGCGCCTGCAGGTCCGTGACGGTAGCCTGCTCGGGCAGGCCGAAGCCGGCAAGCTGGCCGGGCAGGACCCAACTGAAATTCGTGATCACTGCGGACCGACCTGGGCCGGGGTGTGATCGCCGGGACCCTCCACCCAGAAGTCGCCACTGGGTCCCACTTCCTTCTTCCAGACGGGGACTTCGGCTTTGAGACGATCGATGAGAAACTGGCAGGCCTCGAATGCCCCGCCGCGGTGGGGACTGGCGACACTCACGAGGATCGAAATTTCACCGATTTCCAGGCGACCGACGCGGTGCATCATGGCGATGTCACCCAGGCTCCACCGGGCACGGGCCTGCTGAGCTAACGATGCCATCTTCTTCTCGGCCATGGGCGCGTAGGCCTCATACAGCAGATGAGAAGTCTCTCGACCACCCGTGTGGTCGCGAACCACGCCCGAGAATGTGACGATAGCTCCGTCTGAATCGGTGCGCACGAGTTCGTGGAATTCCTCCGGACGAATGGGCCTGTCCACTACCTGGAAATTTCTGGAGCCTGAGCCGCCACTGACCGGAGGAATCACGGCCACGGTGTCGCCCATACTCAGGGGGTGTGTCCTTGGTACATAGTCTTCGTTGACGGCAACCTGAGCAAACGAGGCCATCCGGACAAAGGCCGGGTACTGCCGCGCCAATTTTTCCAGCAGCGATCCGGCCGTGGCGCCTTCAGGCAAGGTGACCTCAAGTGCCTTGGCTCCCACGGCATCGCGCGCCCCAGCAAAAAACAGCACGTCCACCTTCATCAGGCCCTTGTCACTCGTGCGAGTACCATTGTGTGGGAGGCGAATATAGCCGGGATGAAATTGGTGGGCAACCATGTGCGTGCGAGAAAACAACGAAGCCGCCAGTCCCGGCTGGGACTGGCGGCTTTTCCGAGCAACTCCGATGACCGGAGTTTGACAATTCGAACTACTGGAGAAGCGTCATCTTCTTTTTGGAACTGAAGGAACCAGCCTGCAGCTCGTAGAAGTAGACACCGCTACCCACCCTGATGCCCAACTCATTCCGACCATCCCAGAGCTCTGTGTAGCTGCCAGCTGGGAGGCTGCCCCGCACGAGAGTCCGAACCACTTGCCCTGTCATGTCAAAGATGCGGAGACTGATTCCGCTTTCCGTGGCCAGGTCGAAGTGAATCGTCGTTTCGGGGTTGAATGGGTTCGGGAAATTCTGTGCCAGTGCGGTCGCCAACGGAAGCGCCTGCTCAAGCACGGCGGTCGGGGCCAACTTGACCTCGATGACGTTTGAGCGTGTAACAGTTCCGTTGAGGTCGATCTGACGCAGGTAGTAGAACAGGACATCCGTCGCTGGCAACTCGGAATCGAGGAAGTCAAACGTCCGGAACGTGTCACTGGTACCGTCGCCAGAGATCAGGCCACTGACACGCTCGAACACGTCGTTGTCTGCGCTGCGATAGACTTCCCAACCCAGATTGTTCGTCTGCGAAGAGACGGCCCACTGCAACTGAACATCCGAGTCGCCCGTGACATCGGCGGCAAAACTGGCTAACTCAGCCGGTACCGGGACGTCCCACGTCACAGAGTAGGCAACACTGAGAGCCAGTGTTGCGCCCTCTGAGTTCGCGGCGGACGTACTTGCCGTTACCGAGGCGCTGGTACTGCCGGCGAACTTATCACCTTCAGCATCCAGAACGAGCGCACTGGCACCACCGGAACCACTGGTGGCACTGACAACCCTTGTTGCGCCCGACGCAATCTCGGATACCGTGCTACCGAGCACGAAGATCGACTCAGATCCGTTGTTGACGATGGTCCATGTTATTGCCTGGCCAGCCGTCGCGGCACCTGTTTCGTTTGCGAATACAGCAGAGAGTGTGACTTCACCATCGCTGCCGTCTGCGACATTTCCGTCACCGACACTTGAGAAATCGGTGCTGATGTCGGTTGCCGAGGAGGCGGTCAACGTTGGGTCCGACACCGGCGGGTTCAGCTGTACTGCCAACCAAGGGGCCCCCCCCCCGTGGAACTCGTCGCGGTCGCTGGATGACGGCCCCACTGAGATCAGAGTTACCGTAACGGTCGCCTCAGTCTCAGTCGTGAAAGTCGCTGAGGTGGTCAATGTCACGGTGAACGATCCATCGCCAGTGACACCGCCGGCGCCCAGGAGCGCCGCGCCAACACGAACTTGGTCCGTGGTGCCAGAGACGAGTTGTCCGGCCAATGGAAACCAACCAGTGAAAGGTACCACGCTGACGGCCCCGAGATCAAAAGCCTCGGGGTCGGACACCGTGACGTAGACATCCAGATTCTTGATACCGACGAAGCCGCTTCCGGCTATGTCGAGAGTGACCGATGCACCCGGCCCCACCCCTGAAATCGTCTCCGAACTAGTAAGCGAGAATGTAACGCCTTGATTTGCGCCAGCGAAAGCTCCGCTTACCAGTGCGAGGAAGAGGGCGAGGGCGATCGGAGTGGCCCTGCGCATTGTCTGCATTCCGTAAATCCCCTCTATTGTTCAGCACTTAAATGGTCGCACTGCAGGATAACCACCTGGCCCACCGCACTAGGCGGGGTCCCATTTCACTTACATCGCGAAGCTACCGCCTACTTCAGCAGAAGCATCTTCTTGTGACTCTGATACTCTCCGCCCGCAACGATGCGGTAGAAGTAGACACCAGAGGACAAGGGCTGCCCGCTGTTGTTGGTGGCGTCCCACTGGAGTGTATACCGGCCAGCGTTCTGGAACTGGTTATCAACCAGCGTCTTCACGGCCTGACCGAGCATGTTGTAAACCTCCAGGCGAACCTGGCCTGCCTCCGGGAGCTGATACTTGATCGTCGTCTCCGGGTTGAACGGGTTCGGATAGTTGTCGGCCAGAGCGTATACCTCTGGACGAGTCTCAATCCGTACCGAGACCGGAGTCGTGATCTGGTTCAGGCCGTAGGTGCCGTCCTGCAGGGTGCCATTGGTGAGCTCGATATAACTGTCCTGAATCTCCTGCCTGGTGCGGAAGATCAGATTCAGGCCGAGACCACCTTCACTTGCGGTGTTACCGAACGCGGCGATAGAAACCTTGCCGTCAGCCTGTGCGAAGACCTGCGGTGCAGCCAGATCCTTCTCGCCCAGGAGGTTGTCGACGACACGCGTCTCGACAAACTCGAGAAGCTCGTTGTCGAACTCGACAGTGAGGCCATAACCGCGAACCTCGATGAAGTCCTCGAGACTGACTGCGACACTCAACTCTTCACCGATGCGCGGCAACTCAGTGCCGGCTTCGAGGTAGTAGCGTGCGTCACTGTTCAGACCCGTCATCGTCGGAACAACCTTGCCAACCCCAACCATCTCGCGGCCGAAGTTATCGGCGAAGACGAAGAAGTCGTCAAAATCGACCGCATTGTTCGGGCTCAGATCGAAGGCCGAGTCAAAGGACTCCGATCCAGCCGTGAGGCCGAAGTTGTCCGCGAAGATGAAGAAGTCGTCATAGTCGACGCGGACATCTGCGCCGAAGAGACCGGCAATCCGGCTGCCGTTGGCATCAACGACATTGTTGCGAATGGCCATTGCCGACTTCTGGATCTCGGAGGTGGTAACGTTGTCTGCGTCGCGCGCTTCAACCTTGTAGCTGTAGCGCACACCGTTGAACACCGTTGCATCCTCAAAGGACGTCTCGCCAGCGCCTGCCTGGCCAACCAGCTGCCATGCGGCGTCACCGAGCTTACGGTAGACATTGTAACCCTGGACGCCGACGGTGGTGAATGTATTGACTCCACCGACTGCGTTGGGAACGGTTGTGGTCAGCATCTTGTCGTCGACCGACTTGGCCCACTGCACAGTGATACTGCCGCCTGCGTCACCCTGGGTATCCCGAGCCTGCATGAATGGAACCGCGGCGGGCGGGATGTTATCGATCGCCTTGACGGATTCACTCTGACGGACCTGGGAGAGAAGCACACCCTCTACTGTCTTCAGGCGCGGTACGACACCCTCCGCACTGAAGGCGAGAGCCTCCGGTGTGAGCGTGGCGAATACTGGCGCACCGGGGACAGCCTGGGCGACTTCCATGCTCTTCAACATAGTCTGAGCCATGAGCTCGTACGGCGTACTGACGGCGTCGGCGGCGTCGAAGGCCTCCTTCGTGGTCAGGTTGCCGCGCTCGGCTGCAACACCATATGTGGTAGCATCACCATCGAGGGTTGCGACAACGACGCGCATCACATTTTCGCCAGGAACGGCGTCGATGCGACCCCACGGCACCATTGCGGTGGTGGGCGCAGCCAGGGCCACAAGAGCGCCCGTGCTGTCGGCGTCGTAATCGACGCTGATATCGCGGTAAATACGGTAACCGGTAAGCGTGCTGTGGTCAGCAGAGGCCGGGAAGGTCAGCAGGACGAAACCGCCCTGATCCCCTGCACCACTGGCGCCCATGTAATCCTGGGCGATCAGCGTGTCGGGCTCTGCGAGGACCGTGGCCCCATCACCGTCGACATACAGACTGAGTGTGCCGTAGGTGAACTGGTTGCCCAGTGCGTCTGGACCTGTGCTCTTGAGCGTGTCAACAATGTCACGGACCGTCAGAGTGAGGTTACCTGCGTAACCCTGGCTGTTGGCCCAGAAGCCGCCAGTGCCCTTAGTGACAGCGATGGCACCGATGGGGTGCTGCACGCCGAGAGCAGTGGTGGTGACCTCAACAAAGCGATTGTCCTTGTCGCGCGTGTTGCCATACTTGTCAGCCAGCGTCACGCCCACCCAGAAATTGTCGCCCTGTCCAACCGTGTCAGCAGCACTCAGCGCGATCTGCTGATAGGCTGCGGGATTGACCACGATCGATGAATCGAGCTTGCCGGTGTAGAGATTGGTGATATCCGTGCAGTCCAGGACGCTCACGGCGAGAGTGTCGATGGAGGACGTGTCAGTCAGCGTGACAGTACGCTCACCGACGATCCAGTCATCAGCACTCAGATTTGCGCGACCGCTTACAAGACCAACAGTATCGACGCCTGTTCCCTTAATCGTGACACCCGAACCACCGATGACCTTCAGTACTGCGGCTTCTTTGTAGGTCACGGCAGCCGCATCGGCAGCCGTACGAGCCTTCAGCGTCAGTGTCACACTGGCTCCAGCCAGGACCGGGCTACCAAAACCCGAAGAGCTGGCTGTGATCTTGAAGGTCGCGATGACGGGAACGACGAATGTTGTGTCGTAGACGAAGGTGTCGAGACTCGTCTTCGTGTAGTTCCCGCTCAGGTCAGCCGCGATGAGTTGCAGCGTGTACAGGCTGTTGCTCTTGAGCGAATCGACCGTGAACGTCTGCTCGCTTGTGATATTGGTGAGCTCGGAACCGACCAGCGGGCGTAAACGCGATGCACCGTTGTCGTTGCCGGCAATGCCCTTGTAGGAGATCAGGACGCTGTCAGCGTGCTCACTCAGACGGAAGACGATCTTGGCTGTTGTTTCTTCCAAGGTGTCCAGCCCCGATGCTGCAGTCGGGAACAGACGAGCAAGGTTTATGTCATCGACATCGACATACACATTTGTGCGTGTCAATTCAGGACCAACGTTACCGGCCAGATCCTGTGCCTTGAACTTGATGGTGTGCACGCCCGTGGTGATTGTGCTATCGCCAGTTACGACGTCCTGGCCGCCCTGGCCGCCAAACTTGACCGGGGACGTTCCATCGCTGTTCGAGACGAAGATAGAGTCGCCGCCGCTTGGAGTGTCGCTCTGATTGCCGACGGCCGTGAAGTTGACACGCTTCGTCGCGCTCTTGAGTAGGGCGGTGTTGGTCTTGGTCTGATCATTGTTGCTGATCTTCAACACCGTGTTGCCGACTGTGACAAACAGCGTGTCGAGGGCTTCAGGCAGATTGTAGGTTACGGGATTGAGATCGTGGGAGACACCCGTATTCAGGCTGCCGTCGGAAATGGTGTCATTGCTGACAGGAAGAATTGTGTCTCCGTTGACCACCTGGCCGTCGAGGACTGGCTTCTTGGCGTCAACAAAGAAGGTCACGCCGAGTGTCACGCCCCTGATGGCACTATCAGTCGAAGCACTGCGGTTTCCTGCAAGGTCAACCAGGTAGATAGCGAGCGTGTCGGAGTGGTTTGCATTCTCCGCACCGACAAAGTCGGCGAAGTCGCCCTCTGCGATAACCTGACGCCACCGCAGGGTGTCGGAGGCACGTGCGGACTTGCTCACGACGAAGGACTTGCCGAAGGCATCGGCGATGACCGTGAGACTGTCGCCGATCAACACTCCGTCCGTCTGCGATCCGAGCTTGACATCCAACTTCAGGGTGTCATTGATGCCCAGAACCTTGTCGCTTGTGGCGGAGTTAGCGAGCCCGCCGATGGTGAGATCCGGTGAGCCGGTGCGATTGCCGCGAGCCGTTGCCGATGTCGCAGTCACCATTGCGTCCGCATCGACCGGACGATCCGCGTCGATATTGATCTTGAGACTTGTCGCGGACAGTTTCGGCGTTGTCGTGTCCGCCAACACGTTCGTGGCCGTTCCGTCGATCGAAATGGCAGCAGCTCGGATGCCGTTGACCGTTCCACTGGAGTGATGAACCTTGCCATACCACGTAAATGTCGTGGTATCGTTGTTGGAACTGGCCACGGCGCGAACTGAGTCCGCATCACCCTGGAACCACGTGGACGTTTTGAGGACCCGGCCGCGCGTGGCGCGGACGGCGATGAGGGCACCCTCGTCAACCGTTCCGACCTTCGCTTTGCCCACGATTACGTCGGCAAGACTGGAACTCGAGTTCAGAACCTGCCCAGTTGATGTTCTCACCTTCTGGGCCACACCAGCCGTGGTCTTGATAGCCTTACCAATGATTGAGGCAAGTGCTCGACCGGTGCCGCTGTGGAGATTCTGGACATCAGACACGACCGTCGAATCATTGGCCGTCAGCAGATAAAAAATCACCTCGAGTGAATCGTTCGGGGTGAAATCGAGGACTTTGGCCTGGACTGTGAAGGTCGAGTCAATACCTCGGAGTGCACCGCTGTCAGATGGCGACACGATCGTGATGCTGTGGACGGTAGCGGCGTCTACAGCTACGACCCCGAAGCCAACCAACATGGCGGCAAAAAGGGCTACGCATTTCCTATACTGCATCTTCTTTCCTCCTCAAGGAGCCCTGCTCCCTGTTTGAAACTGCAGTCTGCGGACGTTGTTCTTGTCCATCAGGAAGATTACTGTGAATCGCTTTTTTGAGAGAATCGGTTTCAACGGCAAGTGTCCTCGAGCGACCGACACCCGCTCTTTTGGATTGCTTGCGACTTCGACGCCTTCCCCTCCTTTCGGCGGTTCACCCTGTGAATTCCTTTTGGCCTGTCTTGCTGTTCCATAACAGCCAGCGCACTCACCATTTGGGAGTACGCAGACCTCCCCATGCCACGAAGGCGTGAGGGGAGCCTTATAATATTGCGGCGGTTTTGGAGTGTCAAGCACTTTTTGGGTTCGTTTTCAGGAGCCAAGCTAGGGTGAAATCAGGAGATACGTTCGTTTGGCACCCCGCCGTCTGGAGCTTCACACAACAAAATACTGCGCCCTGAACCACGACGATGTGACATCTGTCACCATGTGGTTGGATGGTAAGATAGATTTTTTTGGGCCGAGACTCAAGCTAGATCCGTGCCAGTCGCGCTGAGATCGATACCATACTCGCGGATTCGTCCCGTCGTGTGGTCTTATTCGACGGCCTGGGAGGCTGCCTCAATGTATGGCTCATGCCCTGGACGCCGGCGTCCCGGGGGACGAGGGTGGTTGAGTTCACACCGTGAAGAACCGATGAAAAGAGGCCATTTGGTGACGCAGGAAGACGCTGTACCTCAGACCGTTTTGTTCATCCATATCCCCAAGACCGGTGGTTCCACCCTCCGCTGGGTGCTTGATCGGCAGTACTCTACGTTTCTCTATCTGATCCCCCAGTGGTTCCATGGGAAGCACCAGACGCCGCTTGCGGCGGCGAATGCCGGCCGGATGCCACCGCAGGCGCTTGGTGCCCACCGCTCCTTCGACGGCTCCTGGCCGCAGGGTCAGGCGATGGCCATGGTTCGCGATCCTGTGCGCCGCGTGATCTCTCATATGGCCCATCTCAAGGCTGAGCCTCTGGCCTGGCTGCCTGAAATCCCCGCCGAAATTGAGCTGCCACTTGCCGATTGGTGCGAGCGAAGCCCGCTGGCCCTGTTCGACAACAACCAGGTCCGTTATCTGAGTGGTGCCCGGGAATTTGATGGCATGCCGCTGACACGAGCCATGGACGAAACCGACCTGGAACTGGCTCTGGAGGCGGCTCGATCCCGTGTCCTGGTCGCGCCCATGGAGTCATTTGACGAGGCATTGCTCGATTGGGGACATCGATTGGGTTGGAACACGCCGTACTATCGCCGCGTGAACGTGCGCCGCGGCACGAAACCGCAGCTTCCTTCGCGCGACCTGCAGGCGCTGGAGTCCTGGAACCGGCTCGACCGAATTCTGTGCGAGGAGGTCGGAGTGCTGTTTCGGGCCCGACTGGCCGACCTCGAGCAGGAAAGCGGCCGAAATATGGAGGATCAGCTCAGGTCTTTTCGCCAGGACAACGAGAGGCTCGCAGCAAAGACCCGGATCCTCTGGCATACGGTACGACGAGGACTGCGACATCCCCTTCGGGCCGCGAGCATGGTCGCGCGAACCGTGAGACAACGCTCAGGGCGGTGATGGTTGCTCGGACGTCCGCCGACGTCGAAGCGTGCTGCCACCCCATGTGAGCAGGATCAGCAGGGACCCGATGGCGGCAGCGCGCGCCGCCGCAACCGGAGTGGAGTGATAGGCAAACAGGACCTCGTGGTTACCGGGCGGAATGGCCACCGCGTGCCAGACGTAGTTGGCTCGTACGATATCGACGGGGGTCGCATCGACTGTTGCCTGCCAGTTGGGATGGTAGTTGTCGCTGACCACGAGCATCCGGGGTCCTGCGGCAGAGACCCGAACGCGGATCACACCTTCGTGATAGTCGTACTCCTCCAGCTGGATCGAGTCTCGGGAGCGGTCCGCATCGGCGCCGGGTAGCGCCAGCGCCAGCGGCGCTTCGAGGATCACAGTCGACGCCAGATCTACCTCGCCATCGCGCAGGATGCGCAGGATTTCGGCTTCGTCTTCTATCACCTCAGAGCTGGGCAGCAGTTGGAACCAGGGCAGGGCCCGTCTGTTGGCGTAAAGTCGAACCCCCTCTGCGGCAAATACTTCGGGGAAATTCTGCGCGTCGAGGCCGAGCGGGCGGGGGGTCACGATGTAGCGGGCGTTGACGAGATTCAACAAAGGTTGAATCGCTTCAAGCAGCTGATCGTCACTGTATGGGATCTGCTGTGCCTGCCCGAATTTCGCCTGGTACAGCTGCTCGATGGGCCGTAATTCCTGCAACAGGCGGTCATAACGCCGCAGGGTGTAGTTGTTGAAAGCGGAAACGATATCAGCCCCGTAGAGATGGAACTGATGGTGGCTGAGGAACTGGTAGCTGGGCAGCGGATAGAGCCTGAACTTGCCGG
>JAQCJA010000325.1 GCA_027593305.1 bacterium | reverse complement strand
CCGTACTTGTCCAATGCCTGTTTCAGGGCATCCGTCTTCATCACTTCCGTGTGTTTCTCGGAGTCCGACAGCGGATGGATGTTGTGCTTGCGGCCCTCCTCGTTGATATGGACGATGACCTCCAGCCCGAGATCCCTGCGTGCGTACGTCTCACGAAAATCGATCATTTCGCGAAACTTCCACGTCGTGTCCACGTGCATGAGCGGAAAGGGCGGCTTGGCCGGATAGAATGCCTTCTGCGCCAACCGTACCATGACGGACGAGTCCTTGCCAACCGAATACAGCATGACAGGATTGTGGAACTCGGAAGCCACCTCACGCATGATGTGGATGCTCTCAGCCTCCAACTGCTTGAGGTGGGTCAGGGCATAGCCGGAGGTGGCCGGATTTACGGCAGGCTCGGACAAAGTCGATCCAACGTCGAGTGAGGTGGTTCGTGGCGGGACGGCTGCCAGCAAGCGTCCCGTGAACTGCTAATGTGCGCATTGGTCGTGAAGGTTGCCATAGTTGCAGCGGCCGGTGCTAGTCGTGGAGTGGAGCGATCGAGTCGAGCCCTTCCGGCTGGGGAATGACGTAACGAACCGGTTGCACACTGCCATCGCTGCGTGTACGCCGCTGGACGTGGCGGCACTTGATCACACTGTGTTCGATCATCACGCCGGCATCAATCTGGCATCCGTAAAGGTACGTCGTGCCCTTCACAGTGACATCCGCGCCCACGACCATGGGGTATTCGTCACTGCCGGTCATGATGACGCCCGACTCGATGCGGCTGCCGGTGCCAATCCGCAGATTGCCCTTGAGGACACTGCGCGCCAGGACCTCGACGCCCGGATCAAGGATCATGCTCTGTTCGGGGTACGTGCTCAGCCGTGTGCCGGGGCCGATGTCGACCCCCTCACCGAGCATGATATTGCCACGCAATTCGCACCGATCCCCGAGTTGCACGCGCCGGTCGAGGCGCACACCCGGGCCCAGTTGGGCCCCCTTGCCGATGACGATATCGAGCGGTCCGCAATCCTTGTCGAGCGCGAGAATCTGGTCCATCACTTCATCGGCGACAAAGAAGTCTTCCTCATCGACAATCGTGACGATATCCATCAGACGGCGATAGGCGCGGCGACGAGCGATGGACTCCATCTGGCGCCATACACTCTTCACGTTGAAGCCGAGAATTTCCTCCTCGTTCGCCGCAGCTACGGCACGCACGTCGAGGCCGTTGGTGTTGAAAATCTGCACCAGATCGGTCAGCATCAGCTCACCCTGGGCGTTGTCCGTGTTCAGGGCCCCGATGTGGGCGCGCAGAGCTGATTCCCGAAAGGCGACAACAAGTGTGTTGATCTCGGCAGTGTCGAGCAACTGCCGACGACTGAAGGCAAAATGCCGCCCTTTGTACGGCAGCGATTCCCGCGTGTCGTCCTGACTCAGCCGCAGGATGTCCTTGTGCTCCTTGATCGCGATGACCAATCCGGCATCGTCACCGGATGGTGCGCCGGAGGCGTCTACATCAGGAACACGAACGATGCGACCGTAGTAGTTCTGCTCGGATGGGCCCTCGAAACAACCCGTGAGGACCATCATGTCGCACGGATGATCTTCAAAGGCACGGCGAAATTCAGCGATGACCCGCTCGGTCAGCAGACCCATGTCCCCGGGGACGATGTAGACGTGCCGATCCTGTCCGGCGATGGGTTCGAACTGTTCCAGCGCGACGCGGACGGCATCACCCGTGCCGGCAGGCAGACCCAGCACCGGGTTCTCCTGGTAAGCGAACCGGCGTCCGGGCCTGGCACCAACGGTGGCTGCAACCTGTTCTGCCTTGATGCCAACGACGAGGACCTGGTCGCGGGCGTCGAGACCATCGGCAACGGCGTCGGCGACACGTTCAACCGTGGGGCGTCCCCAGATCTCGTGCAACATCTTGGAGGTGTCGGAGCGAATGCGTGTGCCGTGGCCGGCGGCGAGAACGATCCCGAGGCGCGGCGGCTCGTTCTCCAGAGGCGAATCCAGCGTGCTCAACTGTTGGCGAATCAGGCTTCCATTGGGCGGCATGTCTGCTCCTGCTCCTGCGGCGGGTGTCATCGGGCCTGCTTGGCTGCGACATCGGCCGTCGATGGGACGCTGTCGCTGGCGGTTTCGTTCCAGCCCGGCAGAGGTGGAAGCACCAGATTCGGGTCGGCGCCCTGGGCGATCTCCATGAGCACGCTCTGCATTGCCACGACGGGCTCGCCGTCACCGGGCTCAAGGCGGATGTAGCTGCCGTCCGACTGACAGACGCGGGCTTTCACGCGGTCCGCCAGACACAGTTGCAGGAAACGGTGGATACGTGCGCGGATGGCCTCGTCCAGAATGGGAAAGGCCACTTCGACCCGGTTGCGCAGATTGCGGTTCATCCAGTCGGCACTGCCACACCAGATCTCGGGCTCGCCGCCGTTGGCGAAGTAGTAGACCCGGCTGTGTTCCAGGAACCGACCGATGATGCTCGTGACGCGGATGCGTTCCGAGATACCCAGCAGACCCGGGCGCAGGCAGCAGATGCCACGGACAATCAGATCGATTTCGACGCCTGCCATGGAGGCGCGGTAAAGGGCGTGGATGATCTTCGGGTCCATCAACCCGTTCATCTTGGCGATGACCGCCGCCGGACGCCCGGCCCGTGCGTGCTCGATCTCGCGATCAATCCGCTGCAACATCCCCGACATCAATGTTGTGGGTGCCACCATCAGCGTACGGAAGGTCTCCTCCGACCTCGCCGTCAGCAGTTTGAACACCTCCGCTACCTCCCGGGTCATATCCTCGCGCGCCGTGAGCAGTCCGATGTCGGTGTAGAATCGCGCCGTCTGGTGGTTGTAGTTGCCGGTTCCCATGTGCACATAGCGGCGCAGTCGATCCCAGTCACGGCGCACAAGCATGGACAGCTTGCAATGGGTTTTTATGCCGAGCAGGCCATAGACGACATGCACGCCACTCTCCTCCAGTTGCTTGGCCCACTCGATGTTGGAGGCTTCATCGAAGCGTGCCTTCAGTTCCACCAGCACCGTGACTTCCTTGCCCTGATCCGCGGCATCGATCAGGGCCTTGATGACCTGTGAATCCGCTCCCGTGCGATAGAGTGTCTGCTTGAGCGCCAGAACCTGCGGATCGCGCACGGCCATGCGGATGAAGTCGATCACGGTATTGAACGACTCGTACGGGTGGTGCAGCATGATATCACGTTCGCGCAGGGATTCGAAGAACCGCTCGGGGTCGGTCTGCAGATTCAGTTCGACAGGAATAAAGGGGGCGTCTTTCAGTTCCGCCCGCTGTACGAGATCGTAGATTGTCATGATCCGGTTGAGATTGACGGGCCCTTCGGCACGGTAGACCTGGTCATCCTGCAGTCCGAACTGCGTCGTCAGGAAACGGACGAGGCGTGGCGGCGCCTGGTCGTCGATCTCCAGCCGCACCACATCACCCTTGCGCCGGTTCTCCAGCGACTCGGCGATCTCCTCGAGGAGGTTGTCGGCTTCATCTTCATTGACATACAACTCTGAATTTCGTGTCACGCGGAAGGCGGCGTGCCCCGTGACCTCATACCCTTCAAACAACTCACTCAGATGGGACGTGACGATGCCCGCCAGGGTGACCATGCTCACGACGCTGTCATCGTTGCCTGGCAGGCGCAGGATGCGGGGCAGCACGCGTGGTACCGTGACCACGCCGATGGCCGTATGTCCATCCTGCAGCAGCAGGACGCCGATGCACAGCGATTTGTTCAGCACACGAGGGAAAGGGTGCGCCGGATCGATGACGATCGGTGTCAGGATCGGCTCCAACTCGCCACGCCAGTACTGGCGAATGAACGTGAGATGCTCGCCCTGCATCTTGGTGACATTGAGCAGATGGATATGCTCCGCCGCCAGCGCCGGCAGCAACTCGTCATTCCAGCAACGGTATTGGGCCGCGACCAGCTCATGTGTTGTTCTGGCGATGGCGCTGAGTTGCTCGTCCGGTGTCAGGCGGTCCGGCGCGGTGCTGGCGCCGCCACTTTCCTGGATCTGCATGAGGCCGGCCACACGGACCTCAAAGAACTCGTCGAGGATACTGGCGACGATGCCGAGGAAGCGCACCCGTTCCAGCAATGGATTGCTGGCATCATTCGCCTCTTCCAGAACTCGACGATTGAAATCCAGCCAGGACAACTCACGATTGATGTAGTACTCGGGACGGGACAGGTCGACTGCCACAGAGCTGGTCTCACGAGGTGGGTAGAAGGGTCGCGTCGCGCCGCAGGGGGTATCGCTCAACGGGCGTGTTGTGTGATTCGCAAAGCTATTGGGACCAACAAGACGGAGCAATTTCTCAGGTACTGTACCAGAGCCTTTCGATGAAACGGCGATCCAGGATCGCATTGCCCAGAACCGACTTCGGGTCGAAGGCCTCCCCTGCAGAGGGAATGACTGCCGCCGTGAATTCGATGCACAGGGGGCCATCGAAGCCGGTCGCCCTCGCGTGTGGCAGGAATCGCCGGTAGTCGGTCCAATCACCGTCCTCCAGCAAGGTCATGGCGCGACTCTGGTCGCGGTTCTGCACATGCAGATGCCGGACGTGATCACCGAGGGCATCAAAAGCGGCAATCGCAGCACTCGTGTCGTCATCAGCGTAGGGCTGGAAGCAGATGCCGACATTGCGGCAGTTCTCAAGGTCGCTCAGGAGTCTGAGGGTACTGTCCAGGCTGTCACAGAGCGTGCCACCGTGGGTCTCGAGGGTCAGTGTCATACCCTCGAGACCGACACGATCCGCCAGGCCCCGCAGACGCCCCAGTGTCCGCCGCCAGATGGCCGCGCTGGCATCCACGCTGGCGACACGCCCGGGAAAGACCTTGAAAATCGTTGCGCCGAGCGCCGCACTGGCGATGACGACACGCTCCAGGCGCGCGACTTCTGCATCATCCTGCGGCCCGTCGCAGTGGAACGAAGGGTAGGCGCCGACGCACATGGCGTGCATCGATCTGGAGGCCAGCGCATCCGCCAGACGGGCGATGCCATCGGGGTCCATCCGGTCCACGTGATATCCCCACAGTTCAAGGTCCTTGAAGCCGGCCTCGTCGATCCCTTCGAGCAGGTCCACCAGGGGCCAACTGAGGATGTGATCGGACGTCCAGCGGTTGGGTTCCAGCATGATGGTATTGAGCAGCAGGTCCATACCGGTTCACGTCCTTCCTTTGACCCCGAGGGGGCTGGTGGCTTCTTTTGCACCCAGTCTGAACTGGCCCTGCGAAACATAACCCCGGCAATTTCCGCCTACCAGAGAGAACCGGCCGACCGATGCCCGAACGCGTCAAGATCCTTGTGCCCGGCGATGATCCGCCGCAAACTGCCAACTCGCCCCATCTGGCTCGCCTGCAGGTGTATGGTGATGTCACACTGCACACCAGTCGACCTGCCACCAAGGCCGAGCAGATCGAGCGAGCCCGCGGCTTTCAGGTGATCATCAATTCACGTGGCTCCGTCACCTGGCGTGAGGCGGATCTGCGGGCGCTCCCGGACCTGAAAATGATCACCACGTGCTCGATCGGCACGGATATGATCGATCTGGCGGCGGCAAAACAGCTGGGTATCGTCGTCTCCAACCAGCCTGGACGCACGGCCCCGGTTGTGGCGGAACATATGTTTGGCCTGTTGTTCACGGTTGCCAAACGGGCCGCGTTCCAGACGGCCGAAATCCGCGCCAGCCAGTGGACGAGGCGCGTGAACCTTGGTGTGCAGGGCAAGGTCCTTGGCGTGGTCGGTGCGGGTA
>JAQCJA010000324.1 GCA_027593305.1 bacterium | reverse complement strand
CAGCCACTGACTGTAGAGACCGTTGTCGGTCGCTGGGGTGGGCCGGCAGCGCAGGAGGAGACAACGGTCCATCTGTACATGGATGGCGAGCGTGTGCAACAGCGCCGTATTTCGCTGCCGGCGGGCGCCAGCGGGCCGGTGGAGTTTTCGGTCGCGCCACGCCGCAGTGGTCGCCTGACGGGGTTCGTCGAGATCGAGGACGACCCCCTGTCGGTAGACAACCGGCGCTATTTCGCCCTCGATGTTCCGCAGAAGATCACCGTCGTGATCGCCGGAGCCGACGTGCGTGATGCCTACTACCCGCGGCGCGCACTCAACGCAGCCGCAGCGGGTGACCCGACACTTTCGATCTCTTCGGTGCCCCTCGACGAGTTGTCAGCAACGCGGCTGGCTGACGCCGACGTGCTGATCCTGGCCCACATTGAGACGCCGACATCTCAGGAGATTCAGCTGGTTCGGGATTTCGCCGCCGCCGGTGGTGGGCTCCTCATCGTCCCGGGACCGGGCGCCGATGCAGCCCGCCTCAACCGCGAACTGCTGGCCGATCTGGTTCCGGCGTCACTCATCGATATTTCGGGTCGTCCCGGTGGCACCGCCACCGTCCATCTCGACACAACACAACTGCACTCCGACATCCTTACAGGGCTGCTCAGCGATCCGGGCGACCGGCCTGAGTTCCATGCCACCTTTGCCGTGACGGCCCAGCAGCAGATGGCCGTGCTGGCACGCTTCGATGATGGCCAGCCAGCCCTGGTGGAGGGTCGCAGTCCCGCAGGTCACGTGTTGTTGTGGCCGACCCCATTCCATCTGGCCTGGAGTGACGTGCCCCTGCGGGGGTTGTTCGTCCCCCTGCTGCAGCGCATGGTGCGCTACCTTGGGCGGTCCACGTCGTCCAGCGCGGCCTACATCGTCGGTGACCGCGCCTGGCGCAGGTTGGCCGATGTTGGCGTCGAGGCCCGTGTGGAAGCGGAGTCGCCCTCGGGGCGCCGGCTGGTTCTGCAGGCGGAGGAGGCCGGTGGAGAACGGCTGTGGAAAGTGCCGCTGCTGGACGAAGCCGGGATCTGGCAATTGCGCCGGGGTGATGATGTCGTCGACGCTTTCGCCGTCAACGTCGATATCACCGAGGCCGATCTGACACCGGTGCCGGCCGCCGAAATCAGGCGTCGACTCGGAGCCGATGTGCATGTAATCGAGGCTGGGATGACCACAACGGAAGCGGTGAATGCAGCCCGCTTTGGTCGTGAACTCTGGCGCGAACTGCTGGTGCTCGCCCTCGCGTTGCTGTTGCTGGAACTGTGGGTTGGACGCTCACCTGCACAGCCGAGGGCACAGGCGACCTAGGACTCTATCCTGCTCTATTCGGCGCTGAAATCGCGCAGCATCTCAAAAGTGTAGATGCCGGCATCATGACCATCGGCCCAGTGAATCTTGATCCCATAACGACCGACAGGATCGAAACCCTTCGCCTTTGACGTGGGGTTGACGCTGGCGGCGGTGACGATGGGCAGTTCCATGCCCACCAGTTGCGGGCCGTGAGGCTGCCCTCGCGCCTCGCGGCAATTGGCGCAGGGACAGTGCAGACGCAGATCATGCAGGGCGTAACTGCTGCTCTGACCATCCTGCCAGCTGATGAGCAACTCGCGCTCACCAAGTTCGATGCTCGTGGGCCGACGGCGCTTCTTTTCTTCCGGGCTGCGCAGCATACCTACCACACCTTTCCGGTGAGACGAGCCGTCAGTTCGTAGGGGTAGGCGCCCGTGACCTCGACGCGAGCAAAGCGGCCGACGAGCCCTGCCGGTTGTGCGACGCCTGAACCATCAATCTGCAACAGACCTTCCTCCACTTCGGTCTCAATCACCACATGACCGTCGATTTCAGGTGCATCCCGTTCCAGGCGCGCCGTGAGGGCGTGCGTCAATTCGTCTGCTGCATCGATCAGCACAGTCTGCGTCGTACCAACCATGGCATGATTGATCTCGCCTGAAATCCGTTCCTGCAGCTCTGTGAGTCGCCGGTAGCGTTCGCGCACAACGTCGGGGGCCACCTTGCCATCCAGTTCGTAGGCCGGTGTGCCTTCCTCGTCGGAATAGAGGAAACAGGTGGCGTTGTCGAAACGGGTCTGCTCGACAAAGCCCAGCAACTGCTCAAAGTCCGCCTCTGTCTCCCCGGGAAATCCAACGATGAAGGAGGAGCGCAGACCGACACCTGGCATGCGCTGACGCAGCGTCTCGAGCAGGTCCATCGTCTTGCGGGTTGTCGTGGCGCGCTTCATGCGGATCAGCACCGGGTCGGCGATGTGCTGCAAGGGCATGTCGACATACTTGCACATCTTCGGATGGCCGGCATAGAACGCCAGCATCGGCTCTGTCCAGAACGCCGGGTAGGTGTACATCAGGCGCATCCAGTCGATGCCGTCCACTGCCGCCAGTTGCTCCAGCAGGGGCACGAGCTGTGCCGTGCCATAGAGATCCGCGCCATAGCGTACCGAGTCCTGCGCCACCAGCACCAGTTCGCGCACACCCTGGGCGGCAAGGCGTTGCGTCTCGGTGACAAGATCCTCGATCGGTTCACTGACATGGCGCCCACGGATCGTCGGAATGGCACAGAACGCACACTTGTGATCGCAACCATCGGAGATGCGCAGATAGGCCCAGTGTTTTGGTGTCAGACTGAGGCGCGGCAGGGCATCGACATAGTGACCCCGGGTTCGGCCCAGCAGTCGGTCGACGTGACGCACGATATCACGTTCCTCGCGCAGCGTGAGAATCAGATCGGCGTCCCCCGACATCTCATCCTTCAACTCCTGCTCATAGCGCGTCGACAGGCAGCCGGTGACGACGACGCCCTTGCAGCGACCACCCTTCTTGAGCTTGGCCGCCTCGAGGATCGTCTCAATCGATTCCTCCTTGGCCGGCTCGATGAAGCCGCAGGTATTGACGATGACGACATCGGCCTCTGCCGGATCATCGGTGATGATGTAGTCGTTGCCGCCCAGCAGCCCGAGCATACGCTCGGAATCGACGGTGTTTTTCGGGCACCCCAGACTGATGACGTGGACCGTTGCGCTCTTCTGGGTTGCGAGCAATGCCTTGTCGGCCATCACCGACACCTTGCCTGTAACGCGTCGACGGCAGCACGAACCTGCCCGTCATCGATTCCGTCGACGACGTCGACCCGGCCGATCTGGCTGGCGAGGATGAACCGGTGCTGCCCGGCGACCCGTTTCTTGTCGGCCTTTGTGCGCTGCGCAATCTCTTCGGCGTCAACGTCGGCAACACCGGATCCCGAGACGTTCGATGAGCGCGTCGTGGCGCGCGTGCTCGGCGGCACTCGTCCACAGGCCCCGTCGCGCCGACAGGTCACCAGCAGCGATCATACCAAGAAGCACCGCTTCGCCGTGCCGGTAGCGCTTGTAGGCTGTCGCCGCCTCGATCGCATGCCCAATGGTGTGCCCATAGTTGAGAATGGCCCGCAGGCCGCCCTCGCGCTCGTCGGCACTGACCACGTCTGCCTTGATCTGCGCGTTGCGGGTGATCAGCCAGTCGAGTTCATCGGCATCCAGCTTCATGTGGACGACGTCCTCAATCCGTGCCTCGAGAAACGCGAACAACTCGACATCACCGATGATGCCGTGTTTGACGACTTCCGCCAGGCCGGAGACAACTTCCGGCGTCGGCAGGGAACGCAGCGCCCCTGTGTCGGTGAGCACGAGCCGTGGTGGGTGAAAGGCGCCGATCAGATTCTTGCCAAGGGAGTGATTGACGGCGGTCTTGCCGCCGATGCTGGCATCCACCTGGGCCAGGATGGTTGTCGGCACCTGCACTACATCGACGCCACGCAGAAAGGTAGCTGCAACAAAACCGGCCAGATCCCCAACAACACCACCGCCGAGGGCCGCGACCCAGGCCCCTCGATCATACCCCGCCTTGAGCATGTGCCCGATGAGCTGCTCCACCGAGGCCAGATTCTTGCCCCCTTCGCCGGCGGCATAGGGAATGACAAGGACCTCGAAACCTGCCTGTCGGAGGCTTGCTGCAGTGGCGTTGGCGAGGGTCTCCGGCAGGGCGGCATCCGCAATCAGCGCACAACGATCCCCCAGGCCAATCCCCCGGCACCGCTGGCCGAGGGACGGCAGGATGTCATGGCCGACGACGACTTCGTAGCTGTCACCGTGGGCTGAGTTGATGCGAATGGCGTTCATGTGGCTGCCTTGAGGCGCACAGCCAGGTCTCGTGCCAGATCCTCGGCGTGGCTCAGTTCTGTGGAATTCACAGTGATGTCCGCGGTGGCGTAGTGAGGCGCGCGTTCCTTCAACATGGACTCAATCTTCTCTCGTTTCTCTGCCGGCGACAGGCCTGCCAACAACGGTCGGTCCTCGCGACGCGAGACGCGTTCCAGAATGGTCTCGACGTCGGCTTGCACACAGACGATGACGGCGTTCGTGGCACGGATGATTTTGCGGGTTTCGCTGCAGGTGATCGCACCCCCGCCGAGGGCGATCACTGCGTCCGGACGGCATACCACGTCGGCGACACATTCGGTTTCCAGTTGCCGGAATGTCGCCTCGCCATCCTCAGCGAAGATGCGGGAGATCGGTTTGCCCGCACGGGTTTCGACCATCTCGTCGGTGTCATAGAACGGCCGGTCCAGATACAAAGCCAGGGCGCGGCCGATCCGGCTCTTGCCCGTCGCCATGAATCCGGTGAGAAGAATGGGTCTCGACAATGTCACGGACGAGTGCCTGGCCCCTGACGTCGACGGCGTTTTTCCTCATAACAGTCGTCGCAGTTCCACATGGGCGGCTTCGACAGGGCGTTGTAGCCCGCGTCGACTACGTCGCGTCGCAGGTGTTCGGCCTGCTTCCCGCAAGTGTCGCAGACGAGCGGCTTTTTCTGGGGCTGGGTCATGTTACATCTCTTCCGGGGCGCTCATGCCGAGCAGATCCATGGCGGTGCACAAGGTGCGGCGCGCCGCATCCACCAGGCGCACCCGGGCGGCGATCAACGACGCGTCATTACCGGCCAGCACGGGCACTTCGTTATAGAATTTGTTGGCCGCTGTCGCCAGTTCAAGGGCGAAACTCGCGACGTACGAAGGCTCACTGTCTCGTGCTGCCAGGTCCAGGACATAGGGAAACTCGTCAAGTTTGCGTGCCAGACGCATTTCGGCTGTCTCTCCGAGACAGGACACATCGGCTGACAGGTCGACGCTACGGCCGTACTTGCGCAGGATGCTGCAGAAACGTGCGTGCGTGTATTGCACGTACGGTCCGGTTTCCCCATCGAAATTGAGCACATCCTCGAGGGCGAAACTGATGTCCCGCGTGCGCCGGTTGTTGACATCGGCAAAGACCACGGCGCCGATGCCGACCTGACGTGCCACCAGGTCGGCGTGGGGCAGGTCCGGGTTTTTCTCGGCGATGATCTGTTGCGTCAGGGCAATCGCCTGATCGAGGACCTGCTCGAGAATTACCGTCGTCCCTTTGCGTGTGGCGAGGGCTTTGCCCTTGAAGGACATCAGACCAAATGGCGCGTGCTGGCAACGATCAACCCAGTCGACACCGGCCCGGCGGAGGGCCCGGAAGATCTGCTGAAAATGCAGGCTCTGCCGGTTGTCGGTGACGTAGACCATCTTATCGAAGGCATACCGCTCATGGCGGTACAACAGTGCGGCCACGTCGCGACTGTGGTAGGTACTCGTGCCGTTCGTAGTCCGCACCATCAGAGGGGCCATCTGATCATCCCCTTCGGCTACATGGACGATCAATGCCCCCTCGCTCTCCTCGGCCAGGCC
>JAQCJA010000323.1 GCA_027593305.1 bacterium | reverse complement strand
TCCCGCCGGTCTTCTTTTTGTCAGTGATCCAATCCTTGACACAGGCAGTTTGGAGCTATAAGGTTCTGCCATCCCCACGGCTGATCTTTCGGGATCGGCCGAACTGGAATGACGATAGGCCGCCTCGTATCGCCATTCCGGAAAGTCGGACGGACCTCAGCTTTCTCCCCCGTCTGACAGCTCTCCCTAAGCAGGAAGCCCTCCCCAGGGTTTCCTGCTTTTTTTGTCTGAGATTCAACCATCAACCATCAACCATCAACCACGGCTGACGGCGCGGCAACTGCAGCCGATGATGCGGCAACGAAGCCCTTTATGTGTTTCATTCATCAGATGGTCAGGCTGGTTTGGCCAAATCGCGGTTCATTGCAGTCAGGTTCATTGCAGTCAGGGGAGGGATGGTTATGAGTACGAGCAGACTTCGCATGGCCCAGTACGGCACTGGCCACGGGCATGCCGGCGGCAAACTCCAGTCGATGCAGCAGAACCCGGACATCGACTTTGTCGGCGTCTTCGAGCCGAACGCCGAACGCCGCGCCGCTGTCGCAGGACGGGGCGTCTTTGCCGACGTGAAGTGGTTCGACAGCGAAGCGGAAATGTTGGCAGATGAGTCCATCATCGCCATTGCCGCCGAGGGCCGTAACGATGAGAGCCTTGGCCAGGCCGAGGCGATTGTTGCTGCGGGCAAGCACGTCTGGTACGACAAACCTGCTGGTGATGACTGGGCTCATGCACAGCGTGTCTTTGCCGCAGCGAAGGCAGGCGCCATCCACATTCAGATGGGTTACATGCTGCGTTATCACGAAGCCTTCCGACAGGTCACCGATTGGGCCCGGGCGGGTTTCCTCGGCGACGTGTTCTCGGTCCGCGCCCACATGTCGACCTTTCTGCCGAAGGAGGCGCAGCAGATCATCGCCGACGGCCACGAAGGTGGTATCCTGTACGACCTGTCCGGCCACGTTCTCGATCAGATCCTGTGGATCCTGGGACGACCGGAGAAGGTGACGTCGTTCCTGCGCGAGGACGGCGCTCTGGTCCCTGGATTCAAGTGCAACGGCCTCGGCGTATTCGAGTTTGCTCAAGCGATTGCCACCGTCGATATCGCCGCCCGGGAGACTCGCCCCATGGCGCGCCGCTTTGAAGTCTACGGGACGAAGGGATCGGCGATCATCCTCGAACCCTTTGAGCCCGGAACGCGGATCCGACTGTGCCTGGATGAGGCTCGCGGTGGCTTCCAGCAAGGGGAGCAGATCGTCGAACTGGCGACACGCGGCCGGCAGCAGTGTTACGACGCTGAACTCGTCGACTTCATCGCCGTTGTGCGCGACGGCCAGGCCCCGGCTCGCGACGCCGAACACGAACTGCTGGTTCAGGAGACGATCCTGCGCGTTGCCGGTGAGTTGCGCTCGTAGAGCACATGGTGGATTGCACGCATCGGATGCGCGGGCAGAATCAGTCGGTACGGGCGACGGAGTCGAAGAAATCTGCTGGCAGGGCCGTATAGTCGTCGATGCCGAGGTGGGCGAGATCCTGCGCCTGACGGACTCGATCGGGTGAACCGCAAGTGATGGCAATCCGCCACATGCCCGCCGCCTGGGCCGCCAGCAGTCCGGGCCGTGAGTCTTCAAAAACCAGACAGTGCTCGGCGGCTACGCCCAGTCGCCGTGCAGCCATGAGATAACTCTCGGGATCAGGTTTGGACTGGTGGTACTGGTCGCTGCTCGTGTAGCCGACACAGCAGTCACGCAGTCGGGCTCGATCGAGCAGGATCTCAACCGCACGGGCTTCGCTGCCGGTGACGATCGTCGTTGTCTCCGGACAGACGCGGGCGGCAGCGACGAAGGCCTCGCGGGCACCGGGGATCAGCGTTGGTGGCTCGTTCTCGAAGAGCACCTGAAAGCGGGCCTCGATATCGGCCGCCAGTTGGGTGTCATCGACGGCCAGGTCCGGAACCAGCTGGCGCAATCGGGTGGCGATCCGTTTCCAGGTGACACCGTGGAATTGCACAAGGTCGAGACCGACCGTGGAGATGTCACGCTCCGTCAGCAGCGCCAGCAAGGCACGCTCTGTGAGCTTTTCCGAATCGACCAGGGTGCCGTCCATGTCAAACAGGATGGCTTTGATGTTCTTGATACTGTAAGTCATTGTTTTTCCACAAAATTACGATTTGCACTCACCCCCGTGTTCCCTCAAACACCCCTCAATAGGGGACGGTTTTTTCATAAAAAGATAGCTCGGTGCGCTCTCACAATAGAAAAGTGGGCAGCGTGACGATCCTGAGCCAGCCGGCAAGGCGACGCTGTCAGAGGGGTGGCGTGCTACCATCTCGGGACGATCTGAATGAGCCGGCAGCCATGCCGGTGACTGCCTCGAGCACTCCTCTGGTCAGTGCATTCCGATGAACCAGCCAGAACGGGGTAACAGCCACTTCTGGTGGGCCACCACGTTACTGTTGTTGGAGACAGGGCCGGACACATAGGCATTGCCCTCGGACCTAACGCAGGTGGTGAGAGGGTAGATCTCCCCGCCGCTATCATGGTAGGAGGCACTGTCGAAGTCGATGTCGGTGGTCTGCATACCCGCATGTTATGGAGCGGGTTGAACAAAGGCAACATCGAAACAGGCAGGCAGCTTAGGCGACTGGGTTAGCCCTACTTGCAGCTTGCATACGCGTTCGGACTACAAGTCCGGTGCGACCAGGCAATACTGGTCGATAGGGAAGGAAGGAGGTGAATCTTTCTGAAATATCGTTAGTCATCCAGTGGGTGCGAAACCCACCTGGCCAAAGCTGAGCCCGGCAGGCCAGCAGTGAGTCTTGCAGCGACTGCGGCAACGTCGTCGTTGAAGCGTAGATAGCGAACGTGTGAGCCGTGTGTGTGTGGCCCCGAAAATAGAACGTTCCGGCAGAGCCCAAGGTGCCGGATTACCTGAAGGCAGCAGTGTCGCCACCAATATTGGGCGAGGCGGCGGCGCACCGGCGGGGTGTGAATGACCATGGCACGCGCGAAGAGGATGGCCCAGTAACCTGGGAGGCCCTTGTCTCTCCACGGTAGATGCGGTTTGGGGAACCGTTTACGAACTCTCCAACATGCAGCGCGTTCCAGACGCATGCGTTGCGTGGCTAAGAACAAGCGTCTGGCCGTGGTAGGCTGTCGCGAGGGGAACCGGAGCGGCGACCGATGGAGCAGGGGATTCGGAGGGCTGCAAAGTACCGTTGACCTCGGGGAACGGACTGGCAACCGGACCCGGGCGAGCGAAGGCAGCCCGTGTTGACATGATCTTCAGGAGGGCACCATGACCGATGCATCGACGTCGGGGTCCATGTCCCCGCAACTTTTGGAGGTAGCAGAACGAGCGCGGCGTGAGCCGCAGGGTCAGTTTCACTCGCTGGCCCACTTGATTGATGTGGATGCACTGCGACGGGCGTATCAAAGCCAGCGGCCGGATGCGGCTGTTGGCATCGACGGCGTGACCAAGGAGACGTACGGACAGGACCTGGCAGCGAACCTGCAGGTCCTGCACGAGAAGCTCCGCAGCAAACGGTGGCGTCATCAACCCATCCAGCGGGTCCACATCCCGAAGGGCGAAGGCAAGACTCGGCCGATCGGAATTTCGTGCTTCGAGGACAAGATGGTACAGAGCGTCCTGCGCGAGGTGCTATCGCCAGTCTATGAGCAGGATTTTCGGGACTGCTCCTATGGCTTTCGTCCCAGGCGCAGCGCCCACGATGCACTGCGGGCGCTGAATCGGGTGGTGATGAACGGCAAAGCGAAATGGATCCTGGAGGCGGACATCGCTTCCTACTTCGACAGCATCGATCACCAGATTCTGTTGAAGATGTTATCCGAGCGGGTCCCCGACGGAGCGATCAAACGCCTCGTCGGCAAGTGCCTGCACGTGGGTGTGCTGGACGGCGCGGATCTGACGACGCCGGATGAAGGCACTGCCCAAGGCTCAGCCCTGTCACCATTGCTGGGCAATCTCTATCTGCACCACGTCCTCGATCGTTGGCTTGAAGACGAGATCCTGCCGCGTCTGCATGGTGCGGCGGAGATCATCCGCTACGCGGATGATTTTATCATCGGCTTCGAACATCGCGAGGATGCGGCGCGAGTGCTGGAGGTGCTTGGCAAGCGGTTGGCGAAGTACGGGCTGTCGCTACAGCCGGAGAAGACAAGGCTCATTCCTTTCGAGCGTCCCCCGAAGACGCAGACGAAGGGAAAGGGGCCAGGACGCTTCGATTTTCTGGGCTTCGCTTGGTATTGGCGCAGAGCCCGGACCGGAACGTGGGTGCTGGCCATTGTCGCCCATGGTCCAGATCAAAATCCCCACGGGCTATCACGACACCTACAATCCGGCCCTCGGAACCGGCTCGGCCGATGTGGAGGGGCGTATTCTGGCGGCCAGGTCACTGTGGCCCTTGCCATTGTATGTCGGTGCCGAACTGGCGTATCGGTGGCGCGGTGGCGCCTTCTCAGATCAGTGGGTCGTCTCCTCTGAGATCGGTGCTACGCCGCACGAGCGCGTGTTCCTCAAGGGTTTCGCGAGTCGACGCGATACACGCACTGGCAGTTTGGTGAATCTCGGGTTGGTCGGTGCCGGTCAGCAGGTGTCAGAGGGCGACGCAGTGCAGGTCGGCCTCAATGCGGCTGTGCGGCTGCACGGGGGTGTGTGGCTGGATCTGCTGATGGAGTGGGCGGCGGATGGCGAGAATGTCGGTGCAGGTTCGTCGTGGGGCATAGGGATATCCTACGGTGGCTGACGAACAAGAAAGAGGGGCGAAAAATGGAACTGTCTGAATCCTCCCGTAGACGATTTCTCCGCGCAGGAGGCGTCGCTTTTATCTGGTCCATCGTGCCGCAACTGGGATGCGACAGCAACAAAGTCGATTTTCGCAGCATGCCCACGGCTCCCCCCATGGAGCCGGACATGGGGGAACCAGGCAACATACTGCCGGCGCCGCCGATCACGGCAAACGATCGTTTCTACCTGCAGTCGATCAACGGTCAGAACTACGACCCGAAGCTGCGCGCGCCGAACTGGTCGATGGCCATCGATGGGCTGGTCGAGAATCCGATCACCGGCATCACCTACGAGGACATCCTGCAGATGCCGATGCAGCATCAGGTCATGACGATGCAGTGTATCGGGAACTGGATCGGTGGCCCACTGGTGGGCAATGCCGAATGGGGTGGGACGCGTTTTGCCGAGGTGCTGGCCCTGGCCGGCGTGCGGACAGAGGCAACGCAGGTCAAGTTCACGAGCGTCGACGGGTATACGACCTCGATTCCCGTGGCGCGGGCCATCCGTGACAATGTGTTGCTGGCGTGGGAGATGAATGGCGACCAGCTGCCCTCCAAGCACGGCTACCCGGTGCGCCTCATCAATCCGGGCCACTACGGTCAGAAGATGCCGAAGTGGATCACACGGATCGAGCTTATCGACGACGACTATCTGGGTTACTGGGAGAGCAAACCGGAAAATCGACCATTCAAGTGGTCGAACGCTGCAACGGCCACGGTCAACTCGCGCGTTGATGCGCCCGTCTCCATCTGGGATGATGTGCAAGATCCGGGCTAGGATGTTCTGGTAGCAGATCACCAGACGGTTGCCCTTACGCTCGGGCATGAAAAGGGTGTGCCGGTCCTGTACGTGGACAAAGCCGGGGTGATCACCTTTGGGGCTGGCCGTTGGCATGCCGTCGGCATCGACGGTGGCCATCACCAGAAATGGTGAACGGGCGATGAAGTCTGTCGCCTGCTCACTCAAGTGTGGATAGATCTTGTTAGAGGTGGTCCCCGAAATTCGGACAGTGTGTTAAGTTGGACTCCGCCCCCACTTGGAAGGATCTGGAG
>JAQCJA010000322.1 GCA_027593305.1 bacterium | reverse complement strand
GGTCGTGATGTTGAGGTCGGCACGGGACGGAAGCGGGCGATCACCCTCGTCACGCCACTCTTCCATGGTCAGGGTGTAGTCAGAGTCGAACCAACCCCAGTCATCAATGAAACCGTCCATGATCATGGCGTCGTGGTTGGGAACCTCGAGCATGTAGAACGGAAAGCCCTGACTGCCGTTGCGATTTTCCAGTGCGGGGGGATCGAAGAACTGGGCGCTGGCAGCGCCAGCGAGAAGCAGGCCGGCAACACCTGCTACGAGAAATCTCCTCATGTGTTTCTTCTCCTTTGGGGGGTGGTCGCGAGGTATGCGCACCTGATTTGTACGACCGGATTGCAGATTGTAGTCTACAGGAGGCGGCCGCCGATGTACAACAGAAACACTGGAACCCATAGTGAAGTATTCTCAGTGTGTCATTGAGACTGCAAGCAACTTACCTACCAAGGTATCCAAATTCAATGGAAAATATCAACTTTTTACAGAACTCATCCCCAGGATCCCCGCGCCATGAGGCCGCCGTCCACACAGATATTCTCACCCGTCATGAATGAGGCGCCATCACTGGCGAGAAACATGACGAGGTTGGCCACGTCTTCGGGCTGGCCGATACGGCCCAGTGGATGCAGGGCCGCCATGTGGACACGCGCCGCCGCCTCGTCGCCACCGACAGCTGCCAGCGCTTCGTCGACGAGGGGGGTGTCGATCGTGCCAGGGTTCACGGCCAGCACGCGGATGCCGTACTCTGCGTACTCCAGCGCCAGTTGCCGCGTCAACGACAGGATGCCGCCCTTGCTGGCGGCATAGGCGGAGACACCTTTGGCCGACTGCAGCCCCTGCACGCTGGCGGTGTTGATGATGACACCCTTGCGGCGGGTGATCATGCCGGGAATACAGGCCCGCGTCATGAGGAACGCCGACTTGAGATTGACGTTGATGATACGATCCCAGGCAGCTTCGCTGAGTTCGTGCGCCGGCAGATAACAGTCGGTCGGTTGGATGCCGACGTTATTGCAGACAACACCGGCGCCGCCCCACAGTTCGGTTGCCGTGTCGACCAGCCCCTGGCAAGCCGACGCCTGTGACGCGTCGGCTCGCTGAAAGCGGATCTCGCCGGTGCCACTGATTGGCTCGGCGGCCAGCTCGACGCCTGCTGCTGTGTCGATGTCGGCACACAGAACCGCTGCACCCGCCCGGGCAAAGCCCAGACAGATACCGCGTCCGATGCCCTTGGCGCCACCGGTGACGATGACGGTGGTGCCCGTGAAGTTGCTGGTCATGTTGCTGGGTTACCCCCCGCCGCCAGGAGCCGGCGGCGGCGGCGGCGGCGCGTTGCCCTGACCCGGGCGTGGTGACACCTGCCGACGTTGCTGCCGGCGCTGCGGCTTGTTGGCCTGGCTGTTGTCGCCACCGGCAAAGGCGCTGTCACTCAGCAGCACCGTTTCGATCACTGGTGCCACCCAGGCGAGCTTACGGATGAACTGCCGCCGACTGCCGTCACCGACGTCAGGGGTGGCATCGGCGTTCGCGCCTGCGCCGCTCTCGGGTTCGTGGTCGTTTTCCATATCTGCTGAATTCATTTCATCTGAATCTATGTCAGCGCCTGCGTGAATCAACCCGTATCTGTATTCCTTCAGGCTTCGTAGAGGTCGTCGAGATCCGCGTCGGCCAGATCAACGAAGAAATCTGCGATGCGGCTGCTGACCTGCTCCAGGCAGCGCTGGCCCTTGGCAGCCGTCGCCGTCGCCGGGTTGCCGACGCCGGTGTCGGCCGTCGCTGCCACCCAATCGCGCTGTGTCCACACGAGCCCGTCGCGTAATGCCGGGATGCGGAACTTCCGTTCGGCGCCATCACCCGCTTCAGACAGGGGCCGCACCAGATCCGGGGCGCAGTGCTGTATGAGGCTGGTCTCCATCTCCCCCGCATGGTCGCCGGGATCGTCGAAGATGCCATCCTCGAGGAAATTGTACCAGTTCAGCGTGCACAGAAACATCTCGTACTGCGGCCAGAGTTCGCGCACAATCTGACGGAAATCGTTGGCCCCGTGACCATTGAGGATGACGAACTTGGGGATGCCCTGATGCTCCAGGACATCGCAGATATCACGCAGTACGGCCAACTGCGTCGAGGGGTTCATATTGATGTCAAGTTTGATGTCGATCTGGCCCGTATTCACGCCAAAAGGGACCGTCGGCAGAACGATGACCTTCGCCCCGCGACTCCATGCCTGCGCCGCTGCAGCCTGCGCAACCTGATCACACTGGATCACGTCCGTTGAGTACGGCAGGTGGTAGTTGTGCGCCTCCGTCGCTCCCCACGGCAGGACGACGACCTCATAGTCTGTCGCCTCCACCTCCTTCCAGTTGGTCTCCGCCAGTACCCAGGGTCTTCCAGCCATCGTTGCGCTCCTCGTGTATCCCACAGGGGATATCGTTTGATCCAGCTACGCCGTTGATCCAACTACGCCGTTGATTGCCGCAGGTGCTGCACGCCCTCTCGTCGCCGAAGCTGCCCATCGTCTGCTGCTCTGCCCTTGGCACGAGCGCCGCATCCTTGTCACGGGCCCACCAGCGGCGCGGCGTACACCCTGTTGTAACGTGCGCCGGCGGGGTGCAGCTCGCTGCGCATGAGCAGGATCTCGGTGACGGGAAAGCTGTGGGTCGCCGCCGCGGCCCGGTGCCAGTCGTGCAGCGGCTGGTGCGAACCGGCCCGCACGCGACCCAGGGTCAGGTGGGGCCGGTAGGGTCGGGTCTCGGCCTCCCAGCCAAGATCCTGCAGGCCGCGCTCAAGCCGTTGCTGCAGGAGCCTGAGTTGGGCTTCTCCCGCATCAGGCTGCAGCCCCATCCACAATACCTTCGCCGGGCCATTCGCAGGGAACACTCCGGGGCTGCCAAACTCGAGTTGGAAAGGCGCCGCCATGGTGGCGACGCCATCCACGAGCCGCGTCAGGGCGGCGACCCGCGCCGTTTCGGTGTCGCCCAGGAAGCGCAGCGTCAGGTGGTGATGGCCGCTGGCCGTCCAGCGAACAGCCGTCGCAGGCCACTGGGCGGCGACGTTCTGAACGGTCCCGTCCAGAAAAACCTGTGCCGACGACGGCAGACCAGCGGCGATGAAGAGCCGGGGCGGCAGAAGTACCGAAGGCGGCTGTTTTTCAGCGGACACACAACCTTCGCGGATCCATCACCTCGCGCCAACGGCCTTCAGGCAGGCATGGAGGTAGCCACGGCTTTCGGCGGCGATGGTCGCCACGCGCGACAGTTCGTACTCCCTAGCGCCGATGACTTCGAGATTCACGGCGATATCGATCCCGGCTTCATGCAACACGCGGAGATAGCCGGCCAGATCGATGCCGCCGCGCCCGCAGGCCTGCTGCTCTGGCGGGCCGGGAGGACCCTCGGTCCCCCTGGAAGCGGCGGGACAATCACGGATGTGCACGTGCCCCATGCGGGACACAACGGCACGCAGCGCTGCCACCACATCTTCGCCGCCATCGGCACGGAAGATGTGGCTCGGGTCCATGTCGATGCCGAACCCTGGTGAATCGATCTGCGCCAGGGCCTTCAAGGTTGTCGGCGTGTCGTGGATCGACTGCCCCACGTGGGCCTTCACGCAGAGGCGCACCCCGTGGGCATGGGCCTTGTCCGACATCTTCGCCAGCAGATCGATCTGCGCTGCCAGGTCCTCGTCGCTGCCTGCCTTGCCGCCGGGACCCACGTTGACCACGGGGATGCCGAGACCCGCTGCCGCCTCATAGGCCAGCAGGAGGCGTTCCTCATTCAGGCTGGCCACCTCCATCGCCGTCAACGACAGTTCATAGGTCTCGGCCAGCGCCTTGATGTCGGCCGCCTGTGTCCGCCAGCGATCGAGATCGAGATGCTCACACATGCCCTTGATCGCCGACAGCTCGGCGCCGTCGTATCCCGCCCAGGAGATGTGCTTGAGAGCCGTTTCCAGGTCGTACCCGGCGAACAGAACGGTGTTGGCACCCAGCTTGATCATGAACGGACCTTCCTGTTGAAATGGTCAAAATGAGGCTCGGCGGGCGAGTATAGCCAGCCCTTCTCAGAGCGTCAATCGAATTGGCAGAGGGACTGCCGTCTTGCTCGCGTACCACCCCCCGAGTAGATTGCCACGTTCCCCTTTTTGGCCACCCGTTCCCTTTTTCACCACCCACCACCGTCTCACATCCTGAGGGCTCATGGAATCCGGCTGGCTCCGCGTGCGCGGTGCTCGCGTTCACAACCTCAAGAACGTCGATCTAGAGCTGCCCAAGAACCGGCTCATCTGTTTTACCGGTGTGTCGGGTTCGGGAAAATCCTCCATGGCTTTCGATACGCTCTACGCCGAGGGTCAGCGACGCTATGTCTCGTCCCTGTCTGCCTACGCACGGCAATTCCTCGGCCAGATGGAGAAGCCCGATGTCGATCAGATCTCCGGTCTGGCGCCGACCATCTCCATTTCGCAGAAGTCGGGAGGCGCCAACCCGCGATCAACCGTCGGCACAATCACCGAGATCTACGACTACCTGCGCGTGTTGTTCGCCCGTTGCGGCACGCCGCACTGCGTCGAATGTGGTGGCCAGATCGTCGCCCAGACACGTGATCAGATCGTTGGCCGAATCGCGGCGCTGCCCAAAGGGCGCAGCATCCAGATCATGGCGTCCGTCGTCGAGAATCGTCGTGGCGAGTACCACGAGCTGTTCGAGGAGCTGCTGCGCGACGGCTACCTGCGGGCCCGTGTCGACGGGCAACTGGTGACGCTCAATACCCCGCCCGAGCTCGACCGCTACAGCCGCCACAGCATCGAAGTCGTCATCGATCGACTGATCCTGCGCGACGAGGATCGTCCCCGCCTCGACGAAGCCGTCGACAACGCCCTGCGCATCGGTGGCGGTTCGTTGATCGTCACCGACGAAAATGGCGCCGACGACTGGCTGCTCAGTGCCAATTCTGATTGCCCCGCCTGTGGCATCTCGTATGTCGAACCGACGCCGCAGATGTTCTCCTTCAACAATCCCGCAGGCATGTGCCTGGATTGTGGTGGCCTGGGGACCAAGGTTTCCATGAGCGAACGGCTCATCGTGCCGGACCCGGACAAGACCATCAACCAGGGTGCCGTTGAGCCCCTCGGCGACATTTCGAGCAACCGCTGGCGCCAGCATCTCTATGAAGGCGCCGCCGCACATCTGGGCTTCACGCTGGACACGCCATGGAAGGACCTGTCCGCGGCGCAAACGACGGGCTTCCTCCACGGTCTCGGCACGCGCAAGATCGAGTTCACCTATACCAACCAGAGTGGTCATTCCTGGGCGCACGATGACCGCTTCGAAGGGGCCCTCAAGTTCGTTGAAGAACGCCTGCACCACGCCAACGCGCGGGTTCGGGAGGAACTCAGTCAGTATGCACGCACCGAAATGTGTCCATCCTGTAAGGGTGGCCGGTTGCGGCGCGAGGCCCTCAGCTGTCTGCTGGGCGGCGCCACGCTGCCGGCACTGACATCACTGCCCATCGACGGCAGTCGCCAGTTCTTTCACAGCCTTGAACTGTCGGCGGAGAACACGATCATCGCGGAGGATGCCCTCAAGGAGATCCGTGGTCGCCTCGACGTACTCGACAACATCGGCCTCGGCTATCTGACCCTTGACCGCGGCGCCCACACCCTTTCCGGCGGCGAATCCCAGCGCATCCGCCTGGCCAGTCAGATCGGTTCAGGCCTGGTGGGTGTGCTCTACATCCTCGATGAGCCTTCCATCGGACTGCATCATCGCGACAATCAGCGCCTCCTCGACACCTTGAAGCACCTCCGGGACGTGGGCAACACGCTCAGCTTAGTCGAGCACGACGAGGACACCATGCGC
>JAQCJA010000321.1 GCA_027593305.1 bacterium | reverse complement strand
GAGAACTTCCCGAGGTAGAGCCTGAGGATCTGCTGCAGTATGGTCTGATCCCGGAATTCATCGGCCGCGTGCCGATGCTCACAACCCTTGATGCCCTGTCCGAGGATGATCTGTTCCGCATCCTCACCGAGCCGAAGAACGCGATTATCCGTCAGGTGAGCCGATTGTTCGAAATGGACGGCGTCACGCTGACTTTCACCACAGACGCGTTGAACAAGATTGTTGACCTGACCGTGAAAAAGGGCACGGGCGCCCGCGGCCTTCGCTCCGTCCTGGAGCAGGCCATGATGGACGTGTTCTACGATGCTCCTTCTCATGAGGATATCAAGGAGATCATCGTCACCGCCGAGATGATTGAGAAGGGCGTGTCCAATGTCGACGACGGCGACGAGTTCCTGCGCAAGAGCGCGTAGTCGTTTGCGCTGAGCCACGGGGCGGTCGCATGCGGATCCTATCAGCCGAATTTGTCGTCGGTGCCGTTGGTGAGAAACACTCACCCGAGGACGGCCTGCCGGAAGTGGCCTTTGCCGGGCGTTCCAATGTCGGCAAATCGTCGCTGATCAATCGGCTCCTGCTGCGGCGAAAGCTGGCGCATACCAGTTCAACACCGGGCCGGACCCAGCAACTCAACTACTATCGCGTCAATGACCAGATGTATTTCGTCGACCTCCCGGGGTACGGTTTTGTCCACGGAGGCGTCGACCTGCGGCGGGTGCTCGGCCGCCTCACCGAGACGTATCTGGGCAATCGACAGCAGCTGTGCGCCGTCGTCCAGTTGCTCGATGCGCGCCATGGGGCGACGGCCCTCGACCTGGAGATGGTTGGCCGACTGCGCGAAGGTGGCCGACCGTCGCTGCTGGTTCTGACCAAGGCAGACAAGCTGTCGCGGGCCAAGTTGGATCGACAGATCGAGACACTCGAGGCGAATGGCGACCTGGCCGATCTCTCCTACCTGCCGTTTTCGGCCGAAACCGGCATGGGACGGGACGATCTGTTGCGCTGGATTCAGGATGTCACGACAGGCAACGGAACACCGAGAGAAGAGGGAAACGCAGCGTAGATGAAGGTTCTGATCAGTGACAAGGTGGACGCCGGGTGCGTCGGTATCCTGCAGCAAGGTGGCCTCGAAGTCGACGTGAATACCGGGCTGTCACCTGATGAATTGCTCGAGATCATCGGTGGCTATGCGGGCCTCATTGTTCGCAGCGCCACCAAGGTGACCGAGGCCGTCGTCGGTCGTGCCGACAGTCTGCGGGCCATCGGTCGTGCTGGTGCCGGCGTCGACAACATCGACGTCGATGCCGCCACGCGTCGCGGCATCGTTGTCATGAATACCCCCGGTGGCAATTCCGTGAGCACCGCCGAGCATTCCGTCGCCATGTTGATGGCCCTGGCGCGGAACGTGCCGCGCGCCACTGCATCGATGAAAGCCGGCAAGTGGGAGCGCAGTGCTTTCACCGGCGTCGAACTGGCGGGCAAGACCATCGCCGTCCTCGGGATGGGCAAGGTCGGGCGCGAAGTGGCGCAGCGCGCCAATGGTCTGCACATGCACGTGCTGGGCTACGATCCGTTCATGACGGATGAGGCGATCCAGTCCTATGGTACCCAGCCGGCACACCTGGAGCAGGTCTGGGCAGAGGCTGACTTCCTCACGTTCCATTTGCCACTGACGCCGCAGACGAAGCACTACCTGTCAACGGAGCAGTTGGCCCAGTGCAAGGATGGAGTTCGCATCATCAACTGCGCTCGCGGCGGCATCGTCGACGAGGCGGCCCTGCTGGCCGGGCTCGAATCCGGAAAAGTCGCAGGCGCGGCGCTCGACGTATTCGAGGACGAGCCCCCCGCGGCGGGATCGAAGCTCATCGCCCACGACAACGTCATCTGTACGCCGCACCTGGCAGCCTCGACGCAGGAGGCGCAGTCCAATGTCGCCCTGCAGGGGGTTGAGCAGGTGCGCGACGTGCTCATGTCGGGCGTGATCCGCAATGCCGTCAATGTTCCCTCCATTGAGCCCGAGGCGTACGAAAAGCTGCGCCCCTATCTCGATCTGTGCGAGCGTATGGGACAGATCCAAGGGCAACTGGCAGAGGGATCGCTGGAGCGTATCACCATCGAATATCGCGGCGAGGTGACAACACACGCGACGTCGCTGCTGACGTCGGCCGTACTCAAGGGCATCATGGAAACCTTCGCTGCCGACGGATCGGTGAATCTGGTAAACGCCCCGGTGGTTGCCCAGGAGCGCGGCATTCGGGTCGACGAACTCAAGAGCAGTGCACCCGACGACTACACCAGTCTGCTGACCGTAATTCTCGAAGCCGGCGGCCAGCGTCGGGTGCTCTCCGGAACTCTCTTTGGCCGCAGTGATCCGCGTGTTGTCCGCTTCGACGAATATGACATCGATGCGTCACCGGATGGTCACATGCTGTTCTATATCAACGACGACATCCCGGGAATCATCGGCCGTGTTGGCAGCATCATGGGTAGCCACAAGGTCAACATCGCACGTATGAGTTGTGGTCGGCACCAGATCGGGGGCAAGGCCCTCACTGTGCTCAACGTCGACAGCCACATGCCACAAGCGGTGCTTGATGACGTACTCCAGGATTCACATATCTGCTGGGCCCGTCAGGTCGCCCTCTAGGAGCATAAGAGATCTATGCCAGCCAAAGTCGTCCTCGGCGCCCAATGGGGTGATGAGGGCAAAGCCAAGATCGTCGATTTTCTCGCAGCCCAGGCAGAGGTCGTCGTGCGTTTCCAGGGGGGTGCCAATGCCGGTCACACGGTTATCGTGGCGGGTGAGACGCACATCTTCCACGCTCTGCCCGTGGGCGTACTCAACGACAACACCACCTGCGTGATTGCCAATGGTGTCGTGCTCGACCCTGAATCTCTCTTCGCAGAACTGGATGAGCTCGCCAGCCGCGGCAGGACCGTACAACCAGGAGAACTCTGGGTCAGTAGTTGTGCGCACGTCGTCATGCCGTACCACCGGGCCCTCGATCGCGCATCCGAAGCCCATCTCGGCTCGGGCGCGATCGGTACCACCGCGCGTGGCATTGGTCCCGCCTATCGCGACAAGGTGGATCGCAGTCATGCCTTCCGCGTGATGGACCTGCTCGACCCCGATCTGCCGATCGCACTGCGCGCTGCGGTGGCGTCGAAGAACCAGATCCTGACCGCCATCTATGGTGCCGAACCCCTGGATGCTGAAGAGATCATTCGTGGGGCCCTGGCTCACGCCGAGCGTCTGCGGCCCTTCGTCACGGACACCTCCGTCTATCTGAACAAGGCTCTGGATGAGGGCAAGACCCTGCTCTTCGAGGGCGCCCAGGGGACGCTGCTCGACATCGACCACGGCACGTATCCTTTCGTGACGTCGTCGAACACCACTGCCGGCGGCGCCTGTACGGGATCCGGCGTCGGTCCGACACGGATCAACGAGATCATCGGCGTCACCAAGGCATACATGACCCGCGTCGGCAACGGACCCTTCCCGACAGAGCTCCACGACGACGAAGGGGAACGGATCCGCGAGCTGGGCCATGAGTACGGCGCCACCACCGGCAGGGCGCGCCGTTGCGGCTGGTTCGACGCGACGATTGCGCGCATGTCATCACGCGTGAACGGATTGACGGGGCTGGCCGTGACACGCCTCGACATTCTCGATACCGTGGAGCACCTGAAACTGTGCACCGCCTACAAGTACGGCGATCAGGTGCTGGAGGAGTTTCCCGCGGATCCGCGCGTCCTGGCCAAGTGTGAACCGATCTACGAGGAGATCGACGGCTGGTGCGCACCGACCACCGAGGCGCGAAGTGTCGCCGAACTGCCACCAAAGGCAATGGCCTACGTCCGGCGCATCGCCGAACTCAGTCGCACGCCCGTGGCCTACATCTCCGTCGGCCCCGACCGCGACGAGACGATCACGGTCTAGGCAGCGGCAATGTTGCTCGCCTCCCGGCCGACTGCCGCCGACAAGATCGCCACCTTTCGGCGCGCCATCACCAGCGGCACCGTGTCGATGCCGGGGTGTTTCAATGCACCCGTCGCCATGATGGCCGAGAGTCTGGGTTTCGAGGCGATCTACATCTCGGGTGCCGGCATCATCAACGGCACCGCAGGGTACCCCGATATCGCTCTGCTGGGTGTCGAGGAAGTGGCGCGCGCCGCCGGCTATATCGCCAATGCAACAAGACTGCCGGCCCTCTGTGATGCAGATACCGGCTTTGGTGAAGCACTGCAGGTCATGCGCACCGTGCAGCTCTTTGAGGCGGCCGGTGTCGCCGGTATGCATCTCGAGGATCAGGTCATGCCGAAGCGCTGTGGCCATCTTGAGGGCAAGCGGCTGGTGTCCTGTGCGGATATGGAGCGCAAGCTGGCCGCCGCCGCCGAGGCCCGCAGCAATCCGGATTTCCTGCTGGTTGCGCGCACGGATGCCCGCGGGGTTGAAGGGTTTGATGCCAGCGTCGAGCGGGGCCTGCGATACATCGATGCCGGCGCCGATGCGATCTTCATCGAGGCTCTGCAGACGGAGGAAGAATTCAGCCGTTACGCCGAGAAAGTACAGGTGCCACTGCTTGCCAACATGACGGAGTTCGGCAAGACGCCACAGTTCACTGTGGAACAGTTTGCGCGTCTCGGTTATGCCATGGTGATCTTCCCGATGACGACCTTTCGCGTGATGATGAAAGCCGTCGAAGGCGTGCTGACGGAGATTCGTGATCAAGGCACGCCAGCAGCCTGGCTCGACCGCATGCAGACACGGGCCGAACTCTACGAACTGATCGACTACGAAGGCTACAACACGATGGACAGCAAACTGGCCGGCAGCGGCCACGACGAAGGCAACACCGATGGCTGAATACAGTCCCGGGCTGACGGGGATCATTGCCGGCGAATCCGCCATCTCGCAGATCGACTTCGAGCGCAACATGCTGGTCGTACGTGGTTACGACCTCGAAGAACTCACAGGCCGGATATCCTTTGAAGAAGCAGTCTGGCTGGTGCTGCACGGAGATCTGCCGACGCAGGTACAGCTGGATGAACTGACGGCGACACTCACAGCCGAGCGGGGGTTGCCGCCGCAGGTGCACACGATCCTGCGCCAGTCGCCCCCAACGGTGCATCCCATGGCTCTCATGCGCACCGCCGTGTCAGCGCTGGGCATGCTGGATCCCGAAGCACAGGACATCACCGGCGAGGCGAGTCTGCGCAAGGCGCTGCGTTTGCTGGCCAAAGCGCCGACGATCCTCGCTGCCGGCCATCGCCATGCGCAGGGCCTCGAGCCGCTGCGGCCAGACCCGGATCTGTCACACGCCGAAAATCTGCTCTACATGATGCTCGGCAAGAAGCCGACAGCGTCCGCCGCAGCGGCGATGAACACGTCTCTCATTCTCTACATGGAGCATGGCTTCAACGCGTCCACCTTTGCTGCACGCGTCGTCGCCTCGACCCTGGCCGACCTCCACGCTGCCGTTACGGCCGGTATCAGCGCCCTTGCCGGGCCTCTGCACGGCGGCGCCAATGAAGCGGCGATGCACATGTTCATCGATATCGGTTCGCCGGACAAGGCGAAGGGTTACGTGCTGGATATGCTGGCGCGGAAGCAGAAGATCATGGGCTTCGGTCATCGCGAGTACAAGAATGGTGACTCGCGTGTGCCCGCCATGCGGGCCGTCGGGCGCCGGTTGGCGGAGGAGGCCGGAGATACCCGATGGGCTGACATCGCCGACGCAGTCGAAGCAGCCCTCGTCGCCGAAAAAGGCATCTATCCCAATCTCGATACGCCCTGCGCCTACACATACTACACGTTGGGCATCCCCATCCCGCTGTTTACCCCCATCTTCGTCGCCAGCCG
>JAQCJA010000320.1 GCA_027593305.1 bacterium | reverse complement strand
GCCAGAAACACGAGGGGATCACCTGCAGCCACCAGGTTCTGCTCGCGCAGACGGGTATCGGCGGCGGCCATCATCAGATGTGTGTCCTCGACAAACTCGCACAGGTGTGGCTGTACGCCCCAGAACAGCGCCAACTGCCGCAAGACCTGCTCGTGTGGCGTGAAGGCAAGGATCGGGGTCTGTGGCCTGAATTTGGAGATCACCCGTGCCGTGAAGCCGGACTGGGTGAAAGCCACGATGGCTCTGGCTTTGATGTCGGCGGCGGCGCCGCAGGCCGCTTCGGCAACGGCGTCATCGAAGGACGCGGCGCTGTCCTGGGCACGTCGTCGCCGGCCCAGATGCAGCAAGTAGGGGGCGTGTGCCTCGGCTTCCAGCAGGATGCGGTGCATCATGTGCACCACCTGCGCCGGGTTGTGACCGATAGCGGTCTCACCTGAAAGCATGACCGCATCGGTGCCATCGAGGATCGCATTGGCCACGTCCGAAGCCTCCGCCCGCGTCGGTCGTGGATGATCGATCATCGACTCGAGCATCTGCGTGGCTGTGATGACGGGGACCTTGAAGTCCGCCGCCCGGCGAATGATCTCCTTCTGCACAAAGGGGACCCGTTCCGGCGACAATTCGACACCCAGGTCGCCGCGAGCGATCATGACAGCGTCCGCCGCCTGCAGAATGGCGTCGAGATCATCGATGGCCTGGGGCTTCTCCAGTTTGGCGATCACCGCTGCCTGTGATCCGGCGGCAAGGATGCGGGCCTTGAGATCCAGCACGTCGGCGACACGCCGCACGAAGGACAGAGCCACGTAGTCGACACCCAGCGCCAAACCGAAGGCCAGATCCGTCACATCCTTTTCCGTCAGCGCCGGGGCGTTGCCCCCAGTGCCTGGCAGGTTCATGCCAGCCCGCTCGCGCAGGATGCCGCCCTCCACAACGTCGCAGGTTACCTGCTGGCCGGTGACATCGACGACGCGCAGGCGGATCAGACCGTCCGACAGCAGGATGTCGTCATTGGCGGAGACGACGCCGGGAAGCTCGTCATACGGTGTCGAGATGCGCTGCGCATCGCCGGGGACCGTCGCGGTTGTGACCACGACACGCGCCCCCGCCTCGAGGTATGCCGAGCCACCGGTGAGGGTACCGATGCGGATCTTCGGCCCCTGGAGATCCTGCAGGATTGCCACCGGTTTACCCAGTTCGGCGGCGATGCGGCGCACGTCAGCAAAAACCCGTTCATGGTCCTGGTGGGATCCATGGGAGAAGTTGAGTCGGGTGACGTCCACGCCTGCCTCGAGCAGAGCGCGCAAGGCATCGGGCCCACTCGAGGCGGGCCCGATGGTGGCAACAATCTTGGTTCGACGTTGTGCCATGCGTATCGGCCGCCCTACAACTGGCGGATCCGTTCCAGCGCCTCTTCGACGCGGTCGCGCTGCTGGAATGCGGACAGACGTACGTAGCCTTCGCCTGCCGAGCCGAAACCGGCTCCCGGGGTGCTGACGACATTCGCCTTTTGCAGCAACACATCGAAGAAGCCCCAGCTGTCGATGCCCGGAGGACAGACGATCCACAGGTACGGGGCATTGTCACCGCCGAAGACGGTATAGCCGGCGGCGGTCAACTCCGTCTTCATCAGCGCCGCATTGCCCATGTAGAATTCGACAAGGTCACGCACGGCAGCGCTGCCTTCCGGCGTGTAGCAGGCGGCAGCGCCCCTTTGTACCGGGTAGGAGACACCGTTGTACTTCGTCGACTGCCGTCGGTTCCACAGGCTGTGCAGCGATACATCACCATCGCCGCGCGTGCCGCCGAGCAACTCCTTCGGTACCACGGTAAAGGCGCAACGCACGCCGGTGAAACCTGCCGTCTTCGAATAGGAGCGCATCTCGATAGCGACCTCGCGGGCACCGTCAATCTCGTATATCGAATGGGGAATTTCCGCGTCGTTGATGTAGGCTTCGTACGCCGCGTCGAAGATAATGACCGCTTTCTCGCGCCTGGCGTAGTCGACCCACCGCGCCAGGTCCTGCTTCGACATGACGGCGCCCGTCGGATTGTTCGGCGAACACAGATAGATAAGGTCCACGTGCCCTTCTGGCAGGGGGGGTGAAAAGCCGTTGTCCGCCGTACACGGGAGGTAGACCAACCCGGCGTAGCGGCCGCTGCTGTCGGCATCACCCGTGCGGCCTGCCATGACGTTCGAATCACAGTAGACCGGGTATACGGGATCGGTGAGGGCAACAATCTGGTCGATGGCGAAGATTTCCTGGAGATTGGCCGAGTCACACTTGGCGCCATCGGACAGAAAGATCTCGTCCGCCGCAACCGTGACGCCACGACTGCCGAATTCATGCTCGGCAATCGCGTCCAGCAGAAAATCATACCCCTGTGCCGGCGGATAGCCGTGGAAACTCTCGTCGTGAGCCAGTTCCTCACAGGCATCCTTCATGGCATCGGCCACCGGGCGTGGAATGCCCCGGACGACGTCACCGATCCCCATCTTGATGATCGCCGCCTCGGGGTGGCTCACAGCGAAATTCGCCGTGCGGCGCCCGATCTCGGGGAACAGGTAACCGGCCTTGAGCTTGAGATAGTTCTCGTTGAGGAGGGCCATTTCTCTCGTTTCTTATTAGTTTGTTGCGGGTAGAGTCGGCAGAGACAGCAAAATTACGTCACCCGCAGCGATCGGCAACAGGACCAAGTGTCAGGCATGGGTATGGGCTTTTTCACCAATGCGGGAACGGACGGCACCTGGAGCCTGGATGAGTGTGGTGCCTGGGCACGGGACAACGATTTCGACTGTGTCAGGCGCGCGGATGCCGGCGCCGCCGATACACGCCGGATCCTGGCGCAGGGCCCGGCGGAATTGGGTGACTGTGATCAACGCCCTGAGTGAGTCGGGATACAACTACGTGCTCGACGTGGAAAATGAGGATCGGGGGATGCCGGGCCTGGCAGGTTTCGCCTACGCCGGTCGCCACCTGCGACAACTGTTGCCGGATCGACAGCAGTTCCAGCCGGCGAAGGACACCTGGCGCATCCGCTGAGGCGGCCGCTGCCACAGGTTCCTTGCGCCGGTTCGATGCGCGCCGTTTTCCACCCCTCCTTGCACCTGGCAATGAAACCCATGACAGACAAGAACGAAACGCAAGCAACGACCGAGGCCGAGGGTCCGCGCAATTTCCTGCGCGACGCAGTGGCCGCCGATCTGGCAGCGGGCAGGATCACCAAGGTGATCACCCGCTTCCCCCCCGAACCGAATGGCTACCTCCACATCGGCCACGCCAAGGCGATGTGTATCGATTTCGGCATCGCCGACGAGTTTGGTGGATTCTGCAACCTGCGCTTCGACGATACGAACCCGACGAAGGAGGAACAGGAGTACGTCGACGCGATCCGCACCGACATCCGCTGGCTTGGGTTCGACTGGGGGTCACATGAACACTTCGCCTCCGACTACTTCGAGCAGCTGTACGAATTCGCCTGTGAACTCATTGGCAAGGGGTTGGCGTATGTCGACGATCACTCGGCCGACGAGATCCGCAGCCACCGCGGAACGCTGACCGAAGCGGGCCTCGAAAGCCCCTGTCGAACGCGCTCCGCGGCGGACAACCTCGATCTGTTCAGGCGTATGCGGGTGGGCGAGTTCGCTGATGGTGCCAAAGTGTTGCGCGCAAAGATCGACATGGCGGCACCGAACCTCATGATGCGTGACCCGGTGCTGTACCGGATTCGCCACGCCGAGCACCACCGCACGGGGACCGCCTGGTGTATCTATCCGATGTATGACTGGGCCCACGGCCAGAGCGACGCCATCGAGGGGGTCACGCACTCGCTGTGCGATCTGGCGTACGAGATCCACCGGCCGCTCTACGACTGGTTTATCGCCAATCTCGGGATCTTCCCGTCGCGGCAGATTGAGTTCGCCCGGGGCAACATCACCTACACAGTCACCAGCAAGCGACGTCTGTTGCAGTTGATCGAGACAGGCCGCGTCTCCGGCTGGGATGACCCGCGCATGCCGACCCTCTGCGGCTTGCGCCGCCGCGGCGTGCCTCCCGAGGCGATCCGCCGTTTCTGGAAGGACGTGGGAGTCGCCAAGCGGGAGAACAACATCGAGGTCGGCCTGCTCGAGTACTACATGCGCAATCACCTCAACAAGGTGGCGCCGCGGGTGATGGGCGTGATCAACCCGATCAAACTCACGATCACGAACTACCCGGAGGATCAGGCGGAAGAACTCGACGCCGTCAACAACCCGGAAGACGCGTCAGCAGGCACACACAAGGTGCCCTTTGGTCGCCAGTTGTGGATCGAGGCGGACGATTTCATGGAGGATCCGCCGAAGAAATTCTTCCGTCTGTCGCCAGGTCGCGAAGTGCGGCTGCGCTACGCCTACTTCATTACCTGTAACGAGGTTGTGAAGGATGAGGCCGGCAAGGTCGTCGAGTTGCTCTGCACCTACGATCCGGCGACAAAGGGTGGCGATGCGCCCGATGGCCGCAAGGTGAAGGCTACCCTGCATTGGGTGTCGGCGGCGCACGCTGTGCCCGTGGAGGTGCGGCTGTACGATCGCCTGTTCAGCGTCGAGAATCCCACGGATGTTGCCGAAGGACAGGACTGGCTCGACAATCTCAATCCCGAGTCCCTGACCGTGCTGTCCACCTGTTTCGTGGAGCCCGTCGCCGGCCAACTGGGCGTTGGCAGCACCTGCCAGTTTGAACGGCTCGGTTACTTCTGTGTCGATCCGGATTCCACCGCGTCGAAGCCCGTATTCAATCGCACGGTGACTCTGCGCGACGCCTGGACGAAAGAGCAGACAAAGGGCAGATGAAGGGCAGTCGAACGGCAGTCGAACGGTCAGCCGCCCCAGTCCTTCTCCAGTTTTTTCGCCTTCTTCTTCGATATACCACCCAGTACCTCGATCGCGGCCAGCAGTCGCATGCGCGTCAGGTCCACATCCAGCAACACGATGGATTCATACAGGGGTGGCCCCACGGGCTGGCCCATGATCGCCGTGTAGATGGGCCGGGTGATATCCCGGATCGGCCAGTCCCAGAACTCGGCCGTCCGCTTCACGGCAACCTCGATCGCGTCGCGCTGCCAGGGGACGACCGTCTCCAGGGACCAGACCACGGTCTGCAACATAGCAGCCACATCCTCTGCCTGGCGACCCTTCGGCAGCAGATCCTCGAGCTTCGTCTCGACGTTGCGGCTGAAGAAAAAGACACACTTCGGCATCAGGTCGCCCAGAGTTTCCATCCGCGGTTGCATCAGCGGCATGATCTGCGCGAGAAAGTCGTCGTTGAGGGTCCATTCGCGCAGCGCCCGCAGCAACTGCTGTGGCGAAAGGTCCTCGCGCAGGTAGCGACCATTGAGCCAGTTGAGTTTCTCCACGTCAAAGACCGAGCCGCCGAGGCTGATGCGCGTCAGATCGAAGCGGCCGACGAATTCGTTGAAGGGCTCCTTCTCCTGCTCCGCGCCGTCAGCCCCTGCCGCCGGCGGGTAGGCCATCAGTGCCAGATAGTTGAGCAACGCCACGGGCAGATAGCCGGCACGCCGATAGTAGTCGATGGACGTCGGATTGCGCCGCTTCGACAGCCTGGAACGATCCGGGTTCAGCAGCAGCGGCAGGTGGGCATGTTCCGGCGCCTCCCAGCCCAGCCACTGGTAAAGCAGCATGTGTTTCGGTGTGGAGTTGATCCAGTCGTCCCCGCGGATCACGTGGGTGATCCCCATCAGGTGGTCGTCTACAACAACCGCCAGATGGTAGGTGGGAAAACCGTCCGATTTCAGCAGCACCTGGTCGTCGAGACCGGCGTAGTCGATCGCTATCGGCGCCTCACGCAGCATGTCCTTGATGACGCAAGTTCCTTCCAGGGGCATCTTCATTCGTACGACATATGGCTCACCGGTGGCGGCGCGCGCACGACCTGCCGC
>JAQCJA010000319.1 GCA_027593305.1 bacterium | reverse complement strand
GCAGAGGAGGATATCGAAATCGTCATCAATCTGACGGTGCCTGCCGTGCATGCACAGGTCAACGAACAGATCCTGCTGGCCGGCAAACATGCACACACGGAGAAACCTTTCGCCGTGGAACTGGCTGACGGCAAGGCGGTGCTGGATCTGGCCCACGAGAAGGGCCTGCGCACCGGGGGCGCTCCCGACACATTTCTCGGTGGCGGCCTGCCGCAAAGCCGCAAGCTGATTGATGACGGTTGGATCGGCGAGCCGGTTGCGGCGACGGCCTTCATGGCCGGTCGCGGCCCCGAGGCGTGGCACCCGAATCCGGATTTCTTCTACAAGGCGGGGGGTGGGCCGATGTTCGACATGGGCCCCTACTACCTGACGGCGCTGGTGAGTCTGCTGGGCCCCGTGCGCCGGGTGACCGGCTCGGCCCGTGCCAGCTTCGCCCAGCGGGTGATCACCAATCCGGAACTGCGCACGGGGGAGAAAATCGACGTCGACATCCCCACACACATCGCCGGGGTCCTGGACTTCTGCGGCGGTGCCGTGGGTACGATCGTCACCAGCTTCGATGTCTGGAGTCACAACCTGCCGCGCATCGAGATCTATGGTTCGGAAGGGTCGCTGAGTGTGCCCGATCCGAACACCTTCGGCGGCCCCGTCCGGATCCGGCGTGGCGGGCAGGACACCTGGCAGGAAGTGGCGCTGACGCACAGCACTGACGTCGGACGTGGCATCGGTGTTGCGGACATGGCCTATGGGCTGCGGTCCGGCCGGCCGCATCGTTCCAGCGGCGAACTGGCCTACCACGTGCTGGAGTTGATGCACGCCTTTCACACGGCCTCGGCATCGGGCGCCCACGTGCGGATCGAGAGCCACGTCGAACGGCCGGCGGCGCTGCCCATGGGTCTGCTGGCGGGGCGGCTGGATGCCTAGTCAGGGTACTAGATCATCGGCACGGCGCGCTGGCACAACTGGATGGCAAAACCCCAGGGGTCGCGCAGCATCGCCATGTGATCCCCCGCCGGCGTGACCCGGACATCGCCCAGAGCGGTGGCGCCGGCGGCGACGAGCCGGCCCATGGTCGCGCGCGCATCCTCGGCGGCAAAAGCCAGATGCAGCACCAGGGGATGCATGGCCCCGTAGTCGGGAACTGCATCGGGCAGGGCGCGGTAGATCTCAAGCACAACGCGGCCACCCGAGTCCGCCAGGAAGTGCATGAGGTCCGGCGGATCCCCTTTTCTGACGATGGTCATGCCCAGATGCTGGCCATACCACCGGGCCACGGCCTCTGGATCCGCGACATTGATGGCAAGGTGTTCGACCTGCAGGTCTGTTGTCATTGTCTGCTTTCCTTCTTCGGTGTCGATCTCTTACGGGGCCCACATCTGCGGACTCGTCCGTAGCAGCTCACCTGTTGCCTCTGCCTGCTGCATCATGATATCCAGGTACCGATCCTGGCAAGCCTCTGCCAGGCTGTAGAACGACGGCCCGCCGGCGGCGAAGGTCGCCATCCGCAGCAGGCAGTCACCGACAGCGATCTCCTCGTCTGACAATTCGCCAGGCGCCAGTGGATTCTCATAGATCCACGACTCGCCAAAGGTGTAACCCTTGTGGAAATGCCCCTCGAGATTGCCGCGCATCCCTGCATCGTGCCTGACAAGAGGCGTCTCAACGACGGTGGTGTGATCCAGCAGATAACGGGCCCGATCATCGATGATCTCCCCGCGTTCCCCGCGCACACACACACGCTGGCCTCGCACATGGGAGAAATACTGATCACCGACAAAATCAAATACACCCAGCCGATCGCCAAAATCGAGCCACGCCAGCATCTGCGTGGAAGACTCGATCTGCTCCGTCCGTTGATCCCCGTCGCGGCCCGGGCTCTTGACGATGGGGGAGGCGAAATTACGCGCCCGGATCGTCGCCGCCTCAAAGGTGACACCCAGCAGTCGACGGATCAGGCTGACACCGTGGTATCCGTGGCTGACCGACACCTGTGCCTGCGACACACGACCGAGCCGGCCGCTATGGGCCAGGGCGATGCGGGCGGCGTGTAGGGGCTGCAGGTGAAACTGCTCGGCCACCTGAATTCTGGCGCCCTGCGTCGTCAGAGCAAACAGCGCCGCCATCTCTTCGATGGAGGTCGCCGGCGGTGTTTCCGACAGGACCGGCATACCCCGTTGGCTCAGGGCGTCGATCACCCCCGGATTGGCCGGCCACGGAACACTGGACACGACGAAGTCGGGTGTGCCCTGCACCAGCAGATCGTCGATGGAGGCGACCAGCTCGATGCCGAACTCCTGAGCCAGGGACGACTTTGCCGCCGGGTCCCGCGAGACCACCCCGAGCACGCGGAATCGATCCGGACAGGCCCGCGCGCAACGCAGGTAGAACAGGGACCGCCAGCCTGTGCCGACGATGCCGAAGTGGATCATCCTGCCTGCCTTTCTCGCCGCGGGGGCATCGAGGGTGTTCGCCATCAGGAAAACAACAGCTTGAGGTAGTACAGCGGGCTCGTCATATCCTTTTTCGGTACCGCATTGGCCAGCATGCCGCAGACGTGGTTGGCGACGGCCTCGTTGTGCGCCGCCTTGTTGATGACAAAGTTGAGCACCGGCCGCATGCGGCCGATCCACTGCATCTGATGGCTGACTTTCAGTTCATCACCCAGCGCCTCCCACAGACGATCCTCGTAGCGACGCAGGCTGGCAGCCGATGTGTCATTCTCGGCGATGGCTTCGGCGCAGGCGCCGACGGCGATACGGGCCGAGTAGAAGGCGTTGCCGATGCCCTCGCCGGAGAATGGATCGATGAGGCCCGCCGCATCACCAAGCAGCAGGAAGCCGGCGCCATGGGCCGGACGCCGCTTGCTGCCCACGGGCAGGTTCCAGCCCACGGGTTTTTCCAGAGGCCGGGCGTTGAGGAAACGTTCGGCGAAAGGGGACCGGGACAGCACCTGCTGCAGGGCGACACGCAGGTCGATGTTCTTGCGCTTCATGGCAGCGTGGACCATGCCGATACCGATATTCGCCTTGCCATCCTCCAGCGGGAAGATCCAGAAGTAGCCGGGGCGCACCTCGTCGGCGAAATGCAACTCAAGCTCATCCGTCAGCCCCTCCACGCCTTCGTAGTAACAACGCAGGGCGACGAGGGAGTGCTGCGGATCGTGCTGGTACAGGCCCGTCCTGCGCGCAACGACGGAGTTGAAGCCGTCACAACCAAGCACGACACGGGCCCGGATCTGTTCCATGGGGCCGCTTCTGTCCTGCTGCCCTTCGATGCCGACGACACTGCCTGTGGCATCGCGCAGCAGATCCTTCACGGCAAAACCTTCGCGCACCTGGGCCCCGCGTCGGCGCGCCTCCTGCAGCAGATAATTGTCGAAGACCTCGCGGCGTATGACATAGCCCCCCATGGGTACGTGACGATCCGTGAGGGGGTCGTAGTGGCTCCGGTTGCGCATGTCGACGCGAGCCCCCACCGCCTTGGGGCTGGCGAGGATGATATGGCGGATTTCGGCACCCTTGAGACCGGCGACATCCTGCATGAGCCCCAGTTCATCGAGGACGGACATGCTTTTGCCCGACAGGGCGTCGCCGCAGATCTTGTCGCGAGGAAAGGTGGCCCGATCGACGACGATCGCCCGCAGGCCCTGGCGCACGGCATACATGGCAGCCGTCGCCCCGGCAGGGCCGCCGCCAACAATCGCCAGATCGTACTCGGAAGATGGGCTGTTCATGAGCGTTTCAAGGTAGGGGTCGACCTGCGCCCGGGCCACAGCCCGTCTTGCGGCGAGGCCCCCCCTTCGTACATTGAACGGTTCTCAAAGTAACAGCCCGACAGCGAGTTACGGGCTCTCGTCCACACGCATTTCCAGCATTTGAAGAGGCCATGGCAGACGAGCAGAGCACCACGACAGCAGAGGACGCGCAGGTCGAGGAGCGGACCTTTCAGACCGAGGTTCAGCAGGTCCTGCAGATCCTTATCCATTCCCTGTACACCGACAAGGATGTGTTTCTTCGCGAACTCGTGTCGAATGCGTCCGACGCCCTCGACAAGATCCGCTTCCAGTCTCTCACCGACAAAGACATCGTTGATCCCGATGCCGACCTCACGGTCGACATCAGCATCGATGCCACTGCCAAGACGCTGACCATCCGCGACACCGGCATCGGCATGACCCGGGACGAGGTGAACGCCAACATCGGCACCATCGCCCACTCCGGATCCAGGCAGTTCCTGCAGAAATTGTCAGAAGAGACGAACGAAGAGAACAAGTTGAAGCTGATCGGTCAGTTCGGCGTGGGTTTCTACTCCGTGTTCATCGTCGCCGAGCGTGTGGTGGTGACAACCCGCTCCGCCGACAAGGAAGCAGACGCCGTCATCTGGGAGTCCACCGGGGATGGCACGTACACGATCTCGACGACGAAGAACAAGATCGCCCGCGGCACGGAGATCAAGATCTACGTGCGTTCCGACTGCGAGGAGTATCTCGACGCGCATCGCCTCGAGGGTGTCGTGCGTCGGCACTCCGATTTCGTCTCCTACCCGGTGAAGGTCGCCGGCAAACAGGCCAACTCCGCGTCGGCCCTGTGGACCCGCCCGCGCAACGAGATCACGGCAGAGCACTACACGGAGTTCTATCAACACCTCAGTGGTGATCATCAGCAGCCGCTGGCGTGGGAGCACGTCGCCGTCGACGTGCCGATCCAGTTTTACGCCGTGCTGTTTCTGCCGCAGCAGTCGCCGATGGAACTGCTCTTCGGCCAGGATCCGAAGGTGAAGATCAATCTGCACGTGAAACGCGTCTTCATTCAGGACGACTGTGAGTTGCTGCCGCTGTACCTGCGTTTCGTGCGCGGCGTCGTCGACTGTGATGACCTGCCGCTGAATGTGGCACGCGAGTCGCTGCAGAACAGTCCTGTCATCGCCAAGATCCGGCAGACGCTGACCCGACGGGTGCTGAACAAGATCGAGGACCTGGCCAACAAGGAGCCGGCCAAATTCCTGACCTTCTGGGAAAGCTTCGGCATCGTGTTGAAGGAAGGTGTGGCACGCGACTTCGATCACCGCGAACAGGTGAGCAAGCTGCTGCGCTTCTTCTCCAGTTTCTCCGCCAAACTCGCTGCCGACGCCGCTGCCGATGCCGCTGTGCCGGCGGTCGCCACCGAAGCCGGGGGGGATGACGCCGCCGACAAGGCCACGCCCGAGCGCACGACGGCGACGGAAGGACTTGTGGCCCTGCAGGACTATATCGATCGCCTGAAAGAGAACCAGGATGTGATCTACTACGTCGGTGGCGACAACCGCCAGCAGGTTGAACAGAGTCCGCTGATGGAGCCCTTCCGCAAGCACGACCTGGAAGTGCTCTACCTGACGGATCCCGTGGACGAATGGGTGGTCAATTCGTTGCAGGACTTTGACGGCAAGCGGTTTCAGGCCATCGATGCGGAAGACCTGGATTTGCCCGAAGACGCCAGAATCGAGGGCGCCGAAAGCGGCCAGGACAAGGAACGCACCATCGAGCTGGTGAGTTTTCTGAAAAAGGAACTGGCGTCCCGTGTGGGTGAGGTCAAGGAGTCGGGCCGCCTCAGTGACAGCCCCTGTGCGCTCGTTGTGCCCAAGGGCGGCCTGAGTCAGCAGATGGAACGCCTCATACGGATGAGCGACCAGAACTTTCCCATTACCAAGCGCACCCTCGAGATCAATCCGCGCCATGCGGCGATCCGCAACATGGGAGAACTGCTCAAGGCCGATCGGAACTCCGACGAACTCAAGGAGTGGTCACATTTCCTTGTCGACTACGTGCTGCTTGCCGAGGGCAAGGTCGAATCACCGGAGCGCGTCATGGCGCAGATCCAGAAGATGATGAGTGTTTCCAGCGAAGCAGCACTCAAGGCGCGGGACAAGTAGTGAGCGGCACATCCGCACAGCGGGCCGACAGTGA
>JAQCJA010000318.1 GCA_027593305.1 bacterium | reverse complement strand
GACAGCGACGGTCATGCTCGAGGGCCGGGCGCCGCCACTGGGCAACGGCAATCACGCAAGTCTGCTTGACGTCCATCTGCGCGTCCCCGGGAGCACGATCGACATCACAGACTCGTTCTACATGCTTGCCAACGACGATCGGCCGGCCTCGTCTGATACCGTTGAGGTGCAGACTGTGTCCAGCGGCGAGTTGACTCTCGTCAGCATTCCCGCAGGACGCTACGTGCTGACCGTGAAGGACAGCAGCCATATCAGCGGCCGCACCGATACGCTGACGATCCGCAATGGTGAGACGATCAACCTGACGCCAGCGCAGGGACTGTTCGCTTCCGACGCCCGCGGCGACGTCTCATTCCTGCTGGGACAGAACGGGCGCCTGCTCAAAGGCGGCGATGCATCGGGTGACAACGAGATCGACGAGGACGATATCAACATTATCGATGCGGCGTGGGGTGTGGATCCCCTCAAACCACGCTTCGCCTGGGCCGATCTCAACAACGACGGTCGTGTTGGTGTGGAGGACCTCGCAGCGGCGATCTCCAACGTCGGCAACAGCTCTGGCCTTGGTGCGCCGCCGGTCTACAAGCGTGCCGATCCGCGGCAGCTGACTGTGCCGGCGGAAGCGACGGGCGGTCTGTTGCTCGCGGGCGACCCGTCCCAGCAGTGGCTCGCAGGCCATGAGGTGACCCTCACCTTCTGGGTAGCCGATGCGGCTGACCTGGCAGCGTACGAACTTGTTGTGCCCGTCGATCCAGCCGAGGTGGAGTTGCTGACGGACACCGAATTGTCAGCTGTGGGGCAGGTCTTCGCGTACAATCCGGCAGGTCAGTACCGTCGGTCGGAGCACCGGGATGGGCAGTTGGCCGTCGTATCAGCGCGTCGCGGACAGACCCGGACCGCGACGGGCGCCGCAACGCTGGCGACGGTGCAGCTGCGTCTTGGGGTGGACGGCTTTCCGGCGTCGCTGGCCGGCACCCGTGTCAGGCTGCTCGCCTCAGACTACTCGGCGCGGGATCTGGTCCTGGACGGCGTTGCCTCACAGGTGGCGGCACCGAGAGACTTCGCCCTGGGAGCCAACTTCCCGAACCCCTTCAATCCGAGTACGACAATCCCTTTCCGCATTCCCGCTGTCGCCGGCATGCAGCCCATGCCCGTGCGTCTGGAGATCTTCAACAGTCTCGGCCAGCGTGTGCGCTTCCTGGTAGACGAGGCGCGGGTACCCGGGCACTACCGTGCCACGTGGGATGGTCGCGATGATGCGGGCCGCGCCATCGCGAGCGGGGTTTACCTGTATCGCCTGCGCGCGGGTGAGGCCATCGACGCCGGCAAGATGGTGCTGCTCGAGTAGAGCGGTATTTCCCGGGGACGACGGAGTCCGGCGTCCCTCCGTATATTGGCAAACCGTACCAACGTCGCGGCGCGGCGCACCCTCGCCAGTGGCTCTTCTCCGCGGATCAGGATCTGACCCCAGATGCTCGGCATCGACACTCCCGGAATCGACCGGCGCTCCCTGCGTTTCCTCGGTCTCTTCGTCGCTGGCATGGTCAGCCTGGGTGTGCTGTTTGAATGCCTGCCGGTGCTGTTTCAGCAACTCTACATGTCGCCCGTGGCACATCTGTCGACGAGTCTGCTGCAAGCCATGTCCGTGGACGCGGTCCTCGACACGGGCCACCTCGGCGATGGCTTCTGCGAACTTGCTGTGAGCCGCATCCTCTATCGTATCACCTTCGACTGCACCGGCATCTTCGCTATCCTTGCCTTTACCTCGCTGACGCTGGCGTATCCGGCAACGGTCCGCCAGCGGGCGTCGGGTCTTGCTGTCGGCCTGCCGGCGATCTTCGTTTTCAGCGTCCTGCGCATTACGGTTCTCGGCTTGATCGCCAATCTGGAACCGGCGTGGATCGAACTGTTCCACGTCTACGTCATGGAACTGGCGACACTCGGATTCATGCTGTTCACGTGGATGTACTGGCTGGGGCAGGTGCGCCGTGCTTGAACGGGCCCTGCTGCGCGCCCCCCTGGTGTTTCTGCTCCGTTTCGCTGCTGTCGCTGGTGTTCTGTATCTGTTCCGTGCCGATGTTTCCGCCTTCTACCTGTCTCTGGTGACGGCGCCGGCAAACTGGCTGCTCGGGGGGGATGGTGGCGTCGCCTACACCCGACAGGGCCACGAACTGAGCCTGGTGTACCGCCAGCTTGGATTGCGCTTCACCGTACACGACATCATCTATCAGAACCTGTTGGTCGCCCTGGCCCTGTTCGCCGCGACGCAGGCGCACTGGATGTGGAAGCTGCAGTGGGGAGGTGTGGCGATTCTGACTCTGTGGGCGAGTCACGTGGTCAGCCTGTTTCTCGGTGGCCACGTGATCGTCTGGGATTTTCTCTGGAGCCTGCCAACAGATGTAAGGGCTGATCTGCTGCCGCGGGTGGCAGAGCGGTTCCCGATGGAACGCGACTGGCTGTTCAGTCGACTCTTCGGGCTATGGCACACGTGGGGACGGCAAAGCCTGGCGCTGGCCGTCTGGGCGCTGGCAGCGCTGCCGCTGCTGCGCAGACTGTCCGGTGCCGATACGCAGGAGACGGCGAAGTGAGAGCGGGTCGGCGGTATTGCTCAGTGCAACAGGATCTGCCCGGGTGGGACGGCTGGCCCGGAGGCAACGATCCCGAGTTCGACGGCGCCGATGAGGACGGCGGTGACGCTGAGGATGACACTGAGACCGACGGCACCAAGGCACATGCCCGTCAGTGCCTGCCGGCAGGCGGCGGAAAGACCGTCCACAACGACGGAAATAAGTTCCGCCTGCGACGACGGAACAATCGAGGACGAGATCGCTTGAGACATCATAACAGGCTGCTTTCCCAATGACTTATATGAGAATACTCAGTTCCAGTATCGACACCTTGCGACTCAGACATCGCAACTCCGGTGCCAGCCGAACCGTGCGTGTCATCGCGGCGTTGCTACTGGCAGGTGTGATGACGGCGGGACCCGTCGAGGCACAGACCTGGTCTCAAAGGACGAGCAACACCACGCAGAACCTTGTGGATGTGGTTTTCAGCACGGCAGGCACGGCGATCGCCGTCGGCGGGACTGGCAACAACGGCGTGATCACAGTCAGCGGGGACGGCGGCAGCACTTGGGCTTTGAATGGTTACGCCCCGCCCAACGGCAGGGACCTGAATGCCGTATTCTCGCAGGCACCAACCGCTGTTGTTGTCGGCAATGATGACGCCGGCGGCGCGGGCGGCATCGCCGGTGTCAGCAACGACTACGGCGCCTCCTGGAGCACCACCAACACGGCGGCCCTCTCCAACAACACCAACAATCTGGACGTCGTATTCTCCGGTGCCAGCACGGCGATCGCCGTCGGCACGGGCAACCAGGAAGTCCGTGTCAGCAACGATCGCGGCGCCACCTGGGTGGAGGCCCACGACGCCCTCGGCGACCTCTATGCCGTCGATGCCCGCGGTGATGGCGTGGTTGCCGTCGGCATCGACCAGGGGGGAGCGGGAACTCCGGCGACGATCGCCTTCAGTCTCGATCGTGGCGCAAGCTGGGCGGACGCCACTGCTGTGGTACCAATCACCGACGCTGACGCTTACGACGTCGTCTTCGTGAGCGGCACCGTTGTCGTCGCCGTCGGGGGACTCGGACGGGTCTACCGCAGCGCCGACGGTGGCGACAACTGGACCAACCAGAATCCGTCGGGCGATGCCGACAATCTCAACGCTGTGGACGCGAACGGTCTCTTCCTCGTGGCGGCGGGAGCCAACGGCGAGATTCTGCGCAGCACGGATGGTGGGATCAGTTGGCAGTTGCCGACGACGGGTGCCTCGGCGGGTATCGTCTTCAACGACGTGTCATTCCTGTCGGGGGGCATCGTGCTGGCAGTGGGCAACACCGGTCAGATATGGGGCAGCGTCGACTACGGCGATAACTGGACGCAGCAGATCAGCGGCGTCACCACCAATCTCCGGCGGATTGCCCACAACGGCTTCAGTAACACCCTCGTCGTTGGTGATCCCGACGTCCTGCCGCAGGGCACCATACTCCTGAGTCTGAACCAGATCTCGGTGACGACACCCATTCCCTTCCAGAGCAAGTGGCTCCTCGTGGGGCTCCTGCTGGCTGCCGGATTGCTGGCGTTGCGGCGCTACGGGCCGGCGCGGTGAACGGGACAACGGCGTCAGAGCGCCTGACGCAGCAGCTCGACTTTCTGGTACAGATGGACGCCCTCAAGCAGGTGTTTCGTCAGACCCTGCTCATCGGCGACCGTCGTCCCGAAAACGACGCCGAACACTCCTGGCATCTGGCGCTCATGGCGATCATCCTGCGCGAGCACGCCGCCAGTGAGGTCGATATCACACGAGTGCTCTCCATGCATCTGGTGCATGATCTTGTTGAGATCCACGCGGGCGACACCTTTGCCTATGACGAGGCGGCGCACGACGACAAAGAGGAACGCGAGCAGGCGGCGGCGGATCGTATCTACGCCCTGCTCCCACAAGACCAGGCGCGGGAGATGCGGGCCCTCTGGGACGAGTTCGAAGAACGGGTGACCGCAGAATCACGTTATGCAGCGGCGCTGGATCGCCTGCAACCGCTGCTGCTGAACTATCACACGGATGGACATGCCTGGAAGAAACACGGCGTCCGTCACGGTCAGGTCATCGAGGGGAACGCGCATATTGCCGAGGGCGCGCCGTCACTGTGGGAGTACGCCCGCCGGTTGATCGACAATGCCCTGACCGAAGGGAAGCTGGCACACTAGCCAGAGACGCCGACTCTAGGCCCAGACCTTTTCCCAGGTCCGGGTCTGCGCCGAACGATACATCGCCAGGCCGGTGCGCAATTCGCCAAGAGAGACCTCAGGGCCTGCCACAAGCGGGCGGCCATCGAGCACCGCGTGGGAGAAGTCGTCCAATTCCAGACCAAAGGCGGCCTCCCGATTCTTGCCGTGGGGCAACAGGTCCGGCGGCAGGTCACGCCCCTGCGGCGTCTGTCGATCAAAGAAGACCACACGTCCGCTGCCGCCCCAGTACACGACGATTTCGCCCAGCGTCCCGGTGAGGCGAAACTCCTCTTTTGGTCCCACCTGAAAGCCGGCGCTCATGGCAGCAAAACCGGCGACCACGCCGGACCGGAAGCGGAACAAGGCGCGCGCCAGGGATTCGCCTTCCATCTCAGCTACGGGATGGCCGACCGTCGCAAGGACCTCATCGATTTCTCCGAGCCACATACGCAACGGGCGGATCCAGTGCGCGCCGCCGTCAATGGTGATGCCGCCGCCGGCCGCCCTGAGGTCGTAGCGCCAGGGGCGGGGGGCGTCGCCCAGTGGCACGGGCGTATTGCCGCCAAAGAGGGCACTGGCCGTGACCATATCGCCCAGCGCGCCATCACGGATGAGCTGACGAATGGCCACTGCATCGGGCCAGTATTCTGCCTGTTCGGCGACCATGAATACCGTCCCGGCAGCCTTTGCCGCTGCCAGGATCCGGGCGCAACTGCCCAGTGTCGTCGACATGGGCTTTTCCAGCAGGACATGTTTGCCAGCGGCAAAGGCCTGCAGGGCGACCTCTTCGTGCAGATGATGGGGCAGCATGATGTCGACAGCATCGAAGCCACCCGCTGTCAGCGCCGCCTCGAGACAGTCAAAGGGGGGCGCCCCCGTGAGGGCAGCCATCTGCCGGGCCTGCTCAGCATGGGTGTCGACAACGGCCGTCACCTGCACCCGGGGGGCATGATGCTGGATGCCCTGCCAGTGGGACCGCGCGATGCCGCCGCAGCCGACGAGTGCCAGCCGCAGCTTTGTAGTCGTCAGAGGACCGGTCAATTGAGTTGGAAGCGCTCCAGCTCCCACCGCTGAGCCCAGGCGCGACCCAGGCGAACCCGCAGATGGGCATCGTCGGCGTCGTAGGTCTGCTCGAGGATCTCGCCCTGCTCGTGCAACTGCGCC
>JAQCJA010000317.1 GCA_027593305.1 bacterium | reverse complement strand
CGATACCTGGATCGTGTACGACAGGGACGCGCCACTGTTGAATGGCTCCGCATTGGTGAAAGTGAAGGTGGGCAGCAGGGCATCGCCACTGACGCTCAGATTGGCAGGTACTGTTGGCGCCGCAGAAAGCGTGGGCGTCAGGGCCAGCGTCGCTGTAACGGCAGACTCATTTGGGGGCGTCGAGCGGTCGATGGCCGTGATCTGGTATTCATATTCCGTGTCGTTGGTTCTACCATCATCGGCGTACGACGTACCTGTGACACGGGACGCGATGGCCGAAAAAGCGGACTCGCCGGCTGTTCGCCGGTAGACGTTGTATCCGGCCAGATCCAGTTCGCTGTTGGCCGTCCAGTTCAACAGGATCTGCGCACTTCCTGCAGTCCCTGAAAAGCCCAGCGGGCTCGCGGGAGGCGCTACATCAGCTGAAGAAGAAGTTGTGAACGAGCCTTCCGCTGATTCGCTGGGACCATTGTTGGCGCGGTCACTGGACCCTACCGTGTAGAAGTAGGTCTGGCCGGATGACAGGTTCGTGATTGTGACTTCATGCGCTGTCACATCCTCCGAATCACCAACAGTAAGATCAAGAACCCCGGATACTGTGCCGAAGTCGATGAAGCTGTCCGCCAGTTCATCGGTTGCCCATGTGACAATGACGGAGGTTGCTGCCTCGGTCACCACAATATCGCTGATGATCGGCAGCGTCACGTCGGGCGCTGCATCCGTTACAAACGACGAGATCTCACTGACGGTTGGGCCATTGTTGCTCAGATCCTCGGAAGACACCTGGAAAAAGTAGGTTGTCGAGGCATCGAGATTGGTCAGCGTCACCTCGTGGCTCTTGTCGGTCTCGGGCAGTGTACGCACAAACCCAAGGTTGTCCGACTGCGTACCGAAAGCGACCTCTCCCGATGCGTCTTCGTCTGTCGACCATTGGATGGTGGCGATCTCATTGTTCTTGTATACGACTGCCGGATTCACCGTGATGGTCGGCGCCGTGAGGTCCACTTCGGGGTCTGTCGTGAACACGGCTTCCGAAGATTGCGTGGCACCATTGCCGGAGGCGTCCGTCGAGGCAGCGACATACGTGTAGGTCTGTCCCGCCGCCAGGTTCGACAACACCACCTTGTGACTCGTCGTGGTCACAGCAGAGGTTTCTGCATCTTCGTCCGTGGCGCTGAGACCGAAGCCAATTTCACTGTCTGCGGGCTCGTCCGTGGTCCACTCGATGATCGCAGTTTCGTGCGATTTGCTGGAGATGGTCGGCCCCGAAAGAATGACGGGGAACTGCGTGTCAGGATCATTGCTGGTGGTAAAGGATCCTGCGCCTCCAGGAGGCTGGCGCAGTCCAGCGCGCTTGCCACTGGTGACGGCATCCGGCTCATATGACGTCGTCTTTCCCCCTGAGCTTTCAACCTCGAGTCGGTAGCGGTAATTGGAGCCGGCATCGAGCCCTGAGACAATGATGGAGTGTCGATTGGCAAACCGACGCGCCCCATCCGGCGTGAGATCGGAGAATTCAAACTCATCTTCGGTGTTGTAGGTACCGCCATCGGTGCCAACGAAGATGGTTGCCGCAGTGGGCACGTCTGTGGCAAAACGAACCACGGCAAGCACATCGCGGATATCTACAAGGGGGCCCTGAATCACCTCGGGCGGCAATGTATCAGCCGCCGCTGCCGTGCGGAACATCAGATCCCGACTCCACTGGAAATTGCCTGTCGGGTCGGTCGTGAACGTGTCACCCTCTGCGTTGATCAGAGTGATCTTGTAGCGCACGAGAGTGCCGGGATCGAGGTTGGACAGGGTGATGTTGTGCAGGTTCAGCGCTGCAACCGATTCCTGTTGCCACGTATAAAGAGTGGCTGCGTCGATTGACTCACCTTGAGAAACCTTACCCGAGCCAACGGGAACCAGACCATAATCAACGACAGCATCTACGGGTTGATTGACCTCAAAAAGGATATTGGCCCGGTCGGAACCGACGATCTTGAGTGGTGGCCGAAGCATTTTCAGGCGCCGCGACTCCAGGTGTGTACGGAAGCGCTTGCGCAGCGTTCTGGATGCCGCATCGGCCGGCAAACCTGCGGCAATGAGGCTCTGGGCATCAATGAGAGTAGCTGTGACTTCGATCTCGTATTCCGTCCCACCCGTGAGATCCTCCAGAGCGATGCGGGTACGGGACTCACCGTTTTCGTTGATGGTGTCCTGCTCCACGATTTCCTGGCCGGGAAACTGTCGCAGGATGTAGCTCGTAGTTGTCGGACGGTTGGTGCCGAAGTTGATGGCGGCGCCCGTGCGCGTCACCTGAATATCGAACTGATTGATGAACAGAGCCCGCAAGTCTGGCGCCAGGCGCGTACTGAAATGACCCCGGAGAATCGGACTGCGGCGACCATCGAAACTGCGTGACAAGAGCAGGAACTCATACTCCGTCTGCGCCAGCAGGCCAGGTACAGGGACCAGATGGCTGCGACTCTGCAGCAGGTTGTCCAGGGCCCGGACGCGACGTACCAACGTCAAGACCTGCTCCGCGGAGGCGCCGGAAAGATCCAGCAGCGAGCGCAGTGCGTCCGCCACAGCAGCATCTGGCATGGGTGGGAAATTCACCCCACCCTGGCGCAACGCGCTCAAGGCCTCCTTGTCCTGGCTCGAGAAGCGGTCGGCCTGTGGGTTGGTGAGCACTACATACTCTGCATCCGATCCAAGCGGCCGGATCTGCACCATATCATCGATGCCGATGAGTCTTGTATTCCAACCGAGAACTGCGCCATCGAACTTACGCTCGACGGAGACGTTGAAGATCGTGTTGGCAAATACAGGAATCAGCAGCACTTGCAGGCGGTCGCCATCGATGCCGGAAACGTCCCGATCATCCGGGTTGGATGACGTGTTGACCTCTGCCCGACCAACGGCGATCACGCTGCCTTCATCCGGCAACTCGGCGATCAATTCGAAGTTGAAGGTGCCGAACAAGCCACCGGCTGTGGCCACCGTCTCCCCTGACCCAAGAAGTGTGGTCCCGCCCTCGATTGTCGCGAATCCGGCATCGTCAATCGACGGCTGGCCAGGAAGGCCGACGGCGCCTGGCGTGACGGTCCCGGCCGTGAAACTGTTGAAGGCGACCACTTCCGGATCATAGCGGAAAAGCACAGAACCACCCTTCATCTCTTTCAGGTTGCGAAAGAACACGGGGATGGAAAGGCGGTGGCCTACCAACGGATTCTCGATTCGACCGGCCAAACCAAGTTCTACAGAAAAGCCCGAGTTGACACCGGCAACTGCGGGAACCGAAAGGCACAAGCCGAGTAAAAGGAAGATCGCTCGGATGAGCTTGGGCATGATCGACGTCCTATTTTTCTGGTACCGTGGGTTGCTCGGGATCATTTTCAGGGGATACGCGCCCCAATATTTCAGAGGCCACGCGCCCAATATAGGGCGGCCCGAGATTCTCGTTTAATATAGCCTGATTGGAGAGCGAAACTGTGAGGCTCGACACCAAGCGTCAAAGCGCTCCTTGTCGGGGCCCACAGAGGCGTCTATCTTCCTGCAGACCATGTCAGACCTGCGTCACATCACCGAGGCTCAACAGTTCGACCGCGACATAATGGCCGACATCTTCCGTGTCACCAGGGAGATGGAGCAGGTTGTCCAGCACTACGGTTCCAACATACTCAGTCGCCGGGTTATGGCGACCCTCTTCTACGAGCCGAGCACTCGTACACGCCTCAGCTTCGAGTCCGCCATGTGTCGCCTTGGCGGTCATGTCATCACGACAGAATCGGCTCAAGAGTTCTCCTCCGCCTCCAAGGGGGAGACGCTGGAAGATACGATCCGGATCGTCGGCGGCTATGCTGACATCATCGTCCTGCGACACTTCGAGAGTGGCGCGAGTCGTCGTGCGGCGGCAGTTTCGCAGGTGCCCGTCATCAGTGCCGGTGACGGTCCCGGACAGCATCCCACCCAGGCTTTGCTCGACGTGTATACGATCGAAAAAGAGATCGGCCATCTGGATGGTATATCCATCGCCCTCGTCGGGGACCTTGCCAACGGCCGTACCGCCCGTTCGCTCTGCTATCTGCTGACGAAATTTCGCGATACCCGGATCTACTTCGTCGCCCCCCAGGTCGTGCGGATGGGTGAAGACATCAAGGAGTATCTCACGCGCAATGGCGTGCACTGGGAGGAATCGACGGATCTCGTCGAGACAGCCGCGAAGGTCGACGTCATCTACCAGACACGCATTCAGCGCGAACGTTTCGGGGACCGAGTCCAGGACTATCAGCAGGCCCGCGGCAAGTACATAATTGACAAACGCATTCTTGATTGCATGCAAGATGACGCCATCATCATGCATCCACTGCCTCGGGTCGATGAAATCAATGCCGAAGAAGTTGATGCTGACCCCAGAGCCGCCTATTTCAGGCAAGCGCACAACGGGCTCTACGTACGAATGGCCCTGCTGAGAATGATCCTGGCAAGTCCCTGAGTCCGCCCTTCTTGTCGGGCCGCCCATCGCAGGGTATCATTGCATAGGCCTGTAATCATCCACCCACAACCAAAGAGAACTCAATGGCCACCAAGGCAAGTGTTCGCCAACAGGAACTGCGTCGTCGTCGCAAGAGGCGCCTGGAACGCATCAAACAACAGATTCGCGATGCAAAGGCCGCTGGCAAATCAAAGTAATCTGTCACAGAGAGAGCGGACCTCGGTCGGCTCTCTTCTTCCTGCGTGGATGAGATGAAATCATTCCGCGTTGCCGTCGCCGGGGCGGGCGGTATCGGTCGCCATCACGCCAAGTGGCACGCCCGTGCCGGTTCTGACGTAGTTGCCATTCTCGGGCAACGCCCGGAGAGACTCCCCGGAACCGCACGAATACTCTCGGAGTTGTTTGGTTTCCACGGGCGGGTCTACTGTGATTTTGGCGACCTGCTCGGTCATGAACAGCCGGATATCGTTGATATCTGCGCTCCGAACGGGGCCCACTATGATCTCGCCTGTCAGGCGCTCGACGCCGGTTGTCACGTGCTGTGTGAAAAACCTCTTGTTTGGGGTTCCTCCACAGACGAGTCACTGACTCAGGCCGAGGATCTTCGCCAACGGGCGCAGCATGCCGGTGTCCATCTGGGCATGTGCAGTCAGTATGCCGCCTCTCTGCCGCAATACCGCCGTCTGTTCCGGTCGCTTGACCTGCCAGCCAGTACGTCCTTCAGCGCCGAGATGGAGACACTCTCCAGCCATCAGCCCCGAGACGCCAGGGCCATCTGGATCGATATGGGGCCTCATCCACTGAGTCTACTGCTGGCGGTCTGGCCATCGGCGACGTTGCTCGAAGAATCCTTGCAGGTCCGCTTCGCAGGTAGAACCGCCGAGGCGAGTTTCACGGTCCGGGTTGATGGCCACAATTGTCACTGCCAGATCACAGTTCGCGACCGAGATCGCGGGCCACTCACACGCCGCTTCGCCTTTGATGGATATACTGTCGATCTCACCGGGCGTGGAGGCGATGACGGTGTATATCGCTCCGTCATGGTCGCCGGCGATACCGAAGACCTGGGCGACGATTTCATGCAGTTGTTGATTGAGCAATTCACGCGCGCCGTGGCAGGGGTGGATTCCCTGCCCCTCGTGCCGGTAGAGACAGCCTTGCGCAATCTTGCGTTTCAGGCATCGGTTCTCGCGGCTGGTTGATCTTTTCCGCCCAGTCGGGCGTCTCTGCTACCGTTTTCGGGGTGGATCACCGCAGGAAAATGACCGATAAACAAGCAGCGAGTCTCCTGTCAGAACCTCTCAGGGCTGTTCTTACGGCGGGCGACGGTTGAATCCATGGCCTTCTTCACCGTATCCTCCGTATAGGATGGCATTTCACAACAGGAGACGGATGGTGGCTGACAAGATTGAAGGGTACGAGGCTCTGGCAGGCAATCTTCGCGAACGTGGTATCAATCTGGATCACGTGGAAGCGCGTCTTCGGGCCC
>JAQCJA010000316.1 GCA_027593305.1 bacterium | reverse complement strand
CGTGACAACCGTCGTTGAGGGGCTGTCACGGCCCCTGGAGCCGTATGTCGAATGGCGCGTGTTGCCCGACAAGTTCCCGATCAACTCGCAGGAGATCTACTTCATCGCCATGCTCACGGGCGTGATGCTGTATGTGATCGTCTCGTTGCTGACGGGCAAAGAGCAGTTCAACATGGAACGCATGCTGCACCGCGGAAAGTATCGCCGCGCCGGTGAGGAAGAGGTCATCCACGAAGAACTCACGTGGAAGACGGCGTACCGCAAGATTCTCGGCATCAACTCGCAATACACCCGTGGGGACCGCATTCTGTCCTGGTCGGTGTTCCTCTACTCCATGCTCTGGGGCTTCGGCAGCTTTGTCGTGTTGACGATCTGGAACAGCATATCCGCCTGGCCCGACAGCTGGTGGGCGAACTGGTTCAAGATCTACAACCTCGTCGTGCCCGGCATCATCGCTGTCGTGTCGACGGTGTGGTTCACCATCGGTGGCGCCTGGGATCTGCGGCGACTGTTCCAGCGCCTGGAAACCAAACAAGAGGACCACCTCGATGACGGCCGTGTTGTCGGCCATGTCAGCGCCGACGAGGTGGGGCATGTGCACGAAGTGGAAGGGGACTGAGCCCGACGCAGGCGTCTGATTCAGCAGCCCGCCGAAGGGCCAAGGGGGCTTCACCATGACCGTCATGTCTTCCAGGGAACGGCTGCTGGCTGCCATCGAGCACCGGCCGGTGGATCGCGTACCCCTGTGCTTTGAGGGCGTCTGCCATGGCAGTGTTGTGCCCATCGACCGGCGCTATCCGGATCCTCTGGACAGGGCGCGCTACTACCTGTCGCGCGGCGTCGACCACGCCGTTCACCTGACACCGCCCTGGGTTTCCACCTCGAACGTGCAGACGCGGCAGGGGGTGCAGGCGCAGCCGGGGGAGGCGGCTCCCATCCTCGTCAAGGAGTACGTCACCCCCGCCGGCGCCCTGCAGCAGGTGATCCGCACGTCGGCTGACTATCCCCACACCCACGTGCCGCTGTTCTCCGACCACCACGTGCCGCCCACCCGCAGCCTCCGCTATCTCGTGAACGGCGCCGAAGACCTGCCGGCGCTGGAGTACATCCTGCAGGCACCGGGGCCGGAAGAGCTGGCGCCCTTTCGCGCGCAGTCCGCCGCGGCGCGGCGCTTCTGCGACGACGCCGGTCTGCTGCTGGCGGGCAGCGCCCCCGGCGTCGGCGACCCGATCATCTGGCTGTCCGGCATCGAGCCCGTGCTGCTGGCCGCTCTCGACGACCCCGCGTTCCTCGAAGCCTACGTCGCCGTTGTGGCGCGCTGCAATCTGCGCATCATGGAGCTGCTGATCGATGCCGGCGTCGACGTCATCGTGCGCCGCGGCTGGTACGAGAGCACGGACTTCTGGTCCCCGACCCTGTACCGACGCTTCCTCTTTGCGCCGCTGCAGCAGGAGGTGCACCTGGCGCGGCAGGCGGGGGTCAAGCTGAGTTACGTGATGAACACGGGGGCCATGCCACTGCTGCCTGCTTTCGCCGATCTGGGCTTCGACGTGTTGTCCAACCTTGATCCGCTGGGTCCCGGGATGGATCTGGCAGCGGTGAAGGCGCGGATCGGCGACGATATCTGCCTCTGCGGTGGCGTCAACAACACACACGTCCTGGAGCAGGGCTCCGGCGTCGAGGTAGAGCGCGCCGTCTGCGAGGCGATCGACTCTCTGGCACCAGGCTCGGGCTTCATCCTGGCGCCGGGCGACTCCGTAGGTTACGTCGACGGCCTCGACACCGATCTGGTGCAGCGCAACATTGATGTCATGATCGCCACGTGGCAGCGTGTCTGCGGGCGGTAGCATCGGCCGAGGGATTTCGCCCTTTGCCCGCTTCAGACGTCGGGGCCGATCTGGATGACCACCGTACCCGCCGCCAGATCGCCGAGACGCTGGCGTTTGGCGCCGAAAATGAAGATCCAATCGATGAAGTTCAGCAGGCTCAGCAGCAGATTGCGCACGAAGGATTGCCAGAAGCTGCACCACTGCCCCGTGCGGGCGTCGATGACGGCGGTTTTCGTCAACCGTTTGCCAAAACTCTGCCCGCCGGCAAGGCCATCCTGAAACAGCAGGTAGAGCCCGGCGATGAGGGCGCCCACAACACCGCCCTTGAAGCCGAAGGGCAGGACCGTGAGCAGCACAATGCCGAAGTAGACGGCACCATCCACGATCTGCGCCAGCAGTCGCTGGCCGAGCGTCGCCAGTGGGTACTGCGTGCCCTGGATTTCGATCTGGTCCATTGCAGAGTCTCCGGTTACCTGCTTCAGTTGTGTGGGCCGACTTCCACTATCACCATGAAAGGACCAATCCATGAGGCTGCACGGCAAGACTGCCATTATCACCGGTGGGGCCAACGGCATCGGCCGGGCGACGACCGAGATCTTCCTGCGCGAAGGCGCGTCGGTAGTGATCGCCGACAGAGATACCGAGGCGGGCCTCGCCCTGGCGCAAGGAAATGAGCACGCCCTGTTCGTGGCAACCGATGTCAGCAGTGATGCCTCTGTCGCCGACCTTGTGCGCCGCACGGTGGATCACTTCGGTGGTGTCGACATCGTCGTACACTGCGCCGGCGTCGCCATTGCCGGCACCGTCACCAGCACGGAGCCCGAGCGCTGGCAGCGCGTGCTCGACGTGAATCTGGGCAGTCTGTATCGCATCTGTCATGAAGTGGTGCCACACATGCAGGGGACGGGTGGATCGGTGGTCACCATCGCCTCGGTGCAGGGCATGTTCGGCTGGCCCAACTGGGCGGCCTATGCCGCCTCCAAGGCGGGAATGTTCGGCCTGATCCGCCAGATGGCCGTGGAGTACGCCAGCGACAGCATCCGCTTCAACGCGATCAGTCCCGGTGCCATCACCACGCAGCTCGGCGCCAATACGAGCCGCCTCGAGCCCGACTTTGTGCAGGGCCCGGACTCGACGGCGCAGGACGGTGCGCCGACGCCGGCTGAGACGAAGCCGCGACTGCTGCAGTCCGGCAAACCGGAAGACATCGCTCAGGCGGCGCTGTTTCTCGCCTCCGATGAGGCGGCCTACATCAGCGGCCAGAATCTGGTCGTCGACGGGGTGTTGACCTGCAGCGCTACGTGAGTAGGCTGGCGCCGCGGCCCTCAGGTTGGCGACAGCATGACGTCAACGGTATCCGCGGCGGCAGCAAAATCGAAATTCCCGATCTGCCTGTGCAACTCCTCGAGTGTGGTTTCGATGTCTGCACCATCGGTGGCCTGCCGCAGCACGGCGTCCTGCAGTCTCTCATTGACCTCTCATTGACCCTGTCCACAAATATGTATACAGTAGAAGCATGAAGAGACGAGAGTTGGAGAAATTGCTCCACCAACTTGGATGGAGGCTCCTCCGCCATGGCGCCAAGCATGATATCTGGACGAATGGAGATCAGGAGGAGGCCATTCCACGCCATTCGGAGATCAACGAGATGCTGGCGCGGATGATTGTTAAAAATGCGAGAAAGAGAGACTGACTGTGCGATTTCAGGGCAGACTGTACAAAGACGGCAGATTTTGGCTCGCCGAGATTCCTATACTCGATGCCATGACACAAGGCTACACTCGTAAAGAGGCCCTGGCTATGGTCGAAGATCTGTTGGAGACATTAGCCGATCATGCAGGATTCTCGGTGGATGTGCATGCAGGAAAGGGCGGCGAATTCGAGGTAAGCTCTACCGACACTCGTACGATGACGAGCCTACTTCTTCGACGACAACGGCAACGTAGTGGCCTGTCTCTCGCAGAGGTGGCACAACGTCTCGGCGCAAAGTCTCGCAACACATATGCTCGCTACGAACGTGGGACCTCTGCACCGTCTATGGAGAAACTCGAAGAACTGCTCCAGGCTGTTTCGCCAGATCGACACTTTGTGCTACAGCAAAGCCTCGTGGCCTGATATGTAGGTGATCGATCCTTCCGGACAAGAGTGTTTGTCCAGAGGGGCTTGGTCAGGTAGTCGGTGGCGTGGGATGTTCTAACGTGCTCGAACCGGATGCCCAGGAGCGTAGCGCCGGATCTGCGCCGAGCGTACTTTCCACTCAAATGCTATCGACACCAGACTGTACCTACCCCGTTCGCACCGAAAGCCTCCACTGAACCTGAAACTGTCGCGACTCGGGGATCGCCTCTTCGAGCTTCTCGTTGTCGCCGCCCCCGGCGACCTCGGCAGCCGCCTCCTTTCAGGTTTCCTGTGTGCCCTCATCCTGCTCAATACCGTCGCCCAGGGCCTGCAATGGTGGTGGCCGCAGCCGGAATTCGGCCTCGAGCTGCTCTGGTTCGAGCGGGGGAGTCTGGCCTTCTTTGCCCTGGAATACCTAGCCCGTCTGCGGACGGGGCCCACCGACGGGTCCCGTCCCGGCTCGACGGTGCTGCGACGTCTTGTTCATCCACTGATGCTCGTCGACCTGATCGTCCTGCTCGCCTTTGCCGGGTCCCGCTGGTGGCAGATCGATCTGCGTGCCCTGCGCATCCTGCGGATCCCCGACCTGCTGGCCCGCATCTCACGCACACTTGCCGGAATTGATCTCGCCGCGGGCGAAGTGCCTTTCGCTGAAGTGCAAGAGGCCCGCCAGCAGGAGCTGGCCGCAGCTCGTGACGCCCTGGCCGGGGCGGCCCAGCAGGATCTGTCCGAGTTGCATGAGCAACTGACAAAGACGACCGCTGCTGTGCGCCAGGTGCAGCAACGTTGGCTTCTGTCGGCACGGAGCAACCTGGAGCTGGCTCGCCAGGAGGTTCCGGCGACGCGCAGCGAGGTCGAAAGGCTGCTCACTGACCTTGGGGAGCACCTGCTGGCCCCGCATCGGCTCGATACCGCCCGCCAGGCGATGCAGGTGGCATACGAAGACACGGCCCGGGTCTATGACGACGTGACCAGGACCGTCGTCGATGTCCGTGATCTGCAGTGGCGTGGGCGTCTGAGCTACACTCGCGTGCCGACGCAGCAGATCGGGCAGCATCACTTTGCCGGCATGACGCGGCAATGGGGGGCTGCATTTGCCGGTTTCGCCCGCGTCTATGGCGATGGCTTGCGCGACAATCTGGAGGGCGTGCGGTCGGCGATGGGTTTCCCTTTCGACATGGTCGAGCGGGGTGATGTCGACGCCGGCTCGACGACGCAACTGCAGACGGTGCTGAGTCGGGCCGTCAACCGTTGCCGCGATCTGGACGAGCCGGCGCGTGTTGCCTGGGAGCAGGCACAGCTGGATCTGGAAGTGGCGCACATCAACCGCGTCGAACTCGTCCAGTCGGATGTGCATCGCTATGGCCGGATCGAGTTCTACCTGGCCCGTGTCGCCCGTGGCATCACGAGCCAGTTCGGCAACCACTTCGAGACCGGGCGCAATGCCGTCGTTCATGTCGTGCCGAAAGCGTGGCTCACCCTCGTCACCGCGTATCGCGACGCACGGCAACTGCTGAGCCCGGCGCTGGAGTGGATCGGTCTGGTGCGTCCACCGGCCGCAGAAACTCTGGAGCAGGCCGAACAGGCGCGCCTCGAATCGGCCTGGGAGCGCGGTCTGCCCGCAGATTACCTGACGCATTTCCGCATCGTGGCACTGGAAGATGATACGCTGCTGGTTGGCCTTGACAGCGAGTTGGCGCAGATCGACCAGGCCATCGGGCGCTGGGAGGCGGGTCAGGCATCCTCCTTCCTCGTGCATGGCCCCCGCGGCGGTGACAAGACGTCGCTGCTGAATGTTGCCGAACGCCGTCTGTTCGGGGACGGGGCCCAGGTGACTCGCGGCACCGTCGAGGCCAAGATCACCGACAAACAGGCCCTCGTCCTCTATCTGGGCCAACTGCTGGGCGTTGTCGACATCGTCGACATCGACGGACTCGCCGCCGCTTTGCTCGCCGGCCCCCGCCGCGCCGTCATCCTCGAGGGATGCCACAACCTCTACCTGCGCCGCATCGGTGGCCTCGATGCCATCCGAT
>JAQCJA010000315.1 GCA_027593305.1 bacterium | reverse complement strand
ACTACGGGGATCGAGGGGACGAGACGTGCACGGAGCAGAGCGCCCCCGGTCACGGGTTCCTGGCGGATGTTGTGCGTGAATGGGAGGCGGCAACGACGGCGGCGAAGGCGGCGGATATTCGCGTGGTCCACCTGCGAATCGGCGTCGTGCTGAGCCCCAGCGGCGGTGCCCTGGCAAAGATGATGCTGCCTTTCGGGCTGGGTCTCGGCGGCCGCATCGGCTCGGGACGTCAGTATATGAGTTGGGTGACCCTCGATGATCTGGTGCGTATGATCGACCACCTCATCATCCACGATGAGGTATGTGGCGCAGTCAATGCCGTAGCGCCGCAGGCGGTGACCAACGCCGTATTCACCCGGTCCCTGGGGCGCGCCCTGCGCCGCCCGACAGTGTTGCCCGTACCCGCCTTCCTGGTTCGGCTGCTGCTTGGTGAGATGGGCCGATCGCTGCTCCTGTCGAGTACACGGGTGGAACCGGTCGTTCTCGGCACATGTGGTTATGAGTTCGTACATCCCAGGCTCGACGAAGCCCTCGTCGAGCTGGTGCGCGGCAACTGAAAATACGCCGGCGTGCCGGTCAGCCACAGCGGCGGCTGTGTTCGCCTTGCCGTTGTGCCACGCCACGTCGATCTTCCCGACACCGCCATGACACTTCTGCTACTGCACTTCGCCGCCACCTTGTTCATGACCGGGCTGGTCTGGTTTGTCCAGGCCGTGCACTACCCGCTCATGCATCGCGTGGGGGGAAGCGGGTTTTCCCGCTACGAGGCCGAGCACACCCGTCGCACGAGCCCCGTTGTGGCACCCATGATGCTCTTCGAACTGGGCTCGGGTATATGGCTGGTTCTGGCCCCTCCTCCCGGGGTCGACGTGCTCCTGCTGTTGATCAACGTTGCAGTTCTGGCCGTCATCTGGGGCTCAACCATTGTCCTGCAGAAACCCATACATCGGGATCTGGAGCAAGGGTTCACCGCCGATGTCCTGGATCGTCTGGTGTCGACGAACTGGATCCGTACGGTGTCGTGGTCCCTGCGCGCGGTACTGCTGCTGTACGTCCTGCAGACTCTTGCAGCGGTACCGCTGCAGCCTGCGCCAGTCACTGTGCCCGCGGCTGTGAAAGCGGCCCCCTCCGGGCCACCGATTCAGGTCGTTCAGTCACCGTGAGGGCCCGGATATGGAATGATCCGGTTCCCACGGTTGTGGTCGATCCCCTGCAAGGCTACCGTATGCAGCATGGCAGAATCTGGATTCAGCGACGAAGCATGGCTTGATGTAGTGTGCCAGCGGCAGCGCCTCGATGTCATCGGCGACCTCACCGGCGGCATCGCGCATCAACTGAACAATGCCCTCAGCGTTGTTACAGGCTATGAAGAGTTGCTCCTCGAAGCGCTCGAAGATGGCCCTGCGGCTACGCGTGAGGGTCATGAGGAGTTCTGCACACGGGCGCGGACCGTGCATACCTGGACCGGCACGGTCCTGTCCGTGGCGCGGCGGCTGCATGAGATGGCCACCAACCTGCGCGACCCGGCGTGTCCCGTGGTGGTAAATGACGTCGTCTCGGAAACCATTGAATTGTGCCGCTATCGCTGCGAGCGCGAGAACGTCCTGCTGATCGCGGTTCTGGGTGCGGATCTGCCCACCATCCGGGCCTGCCCGGGTGATCTGCTGCAGGTCCTGACCAATTTGGTATACAACGCTCGCGAGGCGATCGGTCGCGCGGGAGAGGATGGCGGCACCATCCGTCTGACCACCACGGCCGCGGCAGGTGGCGTGTGCATCGTCGTCGACGATGACGGCCCCGGTGTCGTGGCAGGTGACGTCGATCGCATCTTCGCCGTGGGTGTGAGCACCAAAACAGCCCCAGGCAGTGGTTTCGGCCTGCCTGTGTCGCGACGGATCATCCAACGGTCGGGCGGCACGTTGCGTGCGCAAGCCGCTGAAGGTGGCCGCTTTCTGGTCGAGTGGCCGGCGGCGAAATGACCGCGGGGCACGTGCCGACGGCTGCGCGTATTGCCGCAGCGTCCGCTGCCCTTGGCGTGCGTCAGGGGGGTGTGCTTCTCGTGCACTCTTCGTTGTCATCCATGGGATACGTCGACGGCGGTCCCGATACCGTCATTGAGGGTCTGCTGCAGGCCCTCGGGCCTGCGGGCACATTGCTGATGCCGGCCCTGTCCTACGCCACCGTGCACCGTGAGCAGACACACTTCGACCGCCAGGCAACGCCCTGCTGCGTCGGGGCAATCGCCGAAGCTTTCCGCCTGCGCAGGGACACGTTGCGCTCCGGGTCACCGACCCACTCGGTATGTGCCTCAGGCCCTCTGGCGGCACAACTCGTCGCTGACCATCACCTCGACACGACACCGGTCGGTCCACGGTCGCCGCTGCGCAAAGTGCGCGACCTCGATGGCCAGTTGATGTTCCTGGGTTGCGGCCTGCGGCCCAATACTTCGATGCACGGCGTGGAGGAACTCGTCGGGCCGCCGTACCTGTTCGGTGAGGATGTCACCTACAGCCTGCAGCTGGGTTCCGAAGAGCACAGTGTCACATGTCGGCGCCACAAATTTGCCGGCTGGGCGCAGCGCTACGAGCGTGTCGCCGGGCTGCTGGCGGGGGAGGATCTGCGCGTGGGGAAGGTACTGGACGCCCAGGCGCATCTGCTGGAGGTGCGCCGCATGTGGGATTGCGCTGCCGCAGCCCTGAAGCGTGACGCTTTCACCTTCGTCAGCCCGGCCCCCGCCTAGAGCGCTCGTGGCGGCCCATGGGTCAGCCGCCCAGAGGCACGCGCCAGGGGATGAGGATGGAGACGGTCACCAGGACCATGGCCTGCAGGTGAATGCGGCCGGCGCGCTGCTGGAAGAACAGCCGCCGTTCGGGATCCTCGATGCGCTGGGTGTCCATCTCGGTGCTGCAGGCGCCACGGCCGGCGAGAAAGACACAGGTGCCCTGCCGTGCCTGCAGCAGCGACAGCATGCTGATCCAGGCCGGCAGGAAGACGCTCATTCTCAAGGCGAAGGGCGCTCCCACCACCGTCAGCAGCGCCATCATGCCCATGGCAAAGACAACGAAGAGAACGCCGAAGAAGGTGCGGATCTTTATGCCGTCGGCGCCGATGTTGTGTTCGTCAGGCAAGAAACTCATGCTGTCACCACCAGATCGAAGCCCATCACGTCGACGCCCCCCTGCCCATTCCTGACGCGTACCGTGATCGTGTGTGTGCTGGCGTGCCGTGGCTCGGGCCGCAGCGTGAGGGTGCCGCTCGTGCTGTCGAGTTCGACGAACTCCGGTCCCTCATCAAGGACAAAACTCACGAGATCACCGTCGCGGATCGCTTTCTGGTACCGTCGTGGTCCGTCACTCTCGGCACGCAGGTCGCCGATGGAGCGGATCGTCCGGAGGGGAATCGTTGTGGTGACGCCAGCGGCAATGTTCTGCGGCGGAGCAGTTGTAATGAACGGCCGTGGCGCTTCGGCGTAGTCTGACGGGCCGCTGCGGATACCGGCGGCATCAACGGCGACGACGCGGAAGAAAGCACAATTGCCTTGGGCCAGGTCCGCGCCGACGACGGCGGCGGTCGTCTGCCGCGTCTCCTGCAGCAGGTTGGCCGGCATGGTTCGTTTGCCCTCGGGATCGCTGTCACCGGTGACGATGACGTAGGCCTGTCGGCTGACGCTGAATCCACGCTCATCACTGCCGTAGATCTCAAAGTGCTGCGGAATCGTGCCGGCGGGATTCGGCTGCCAGTGAAGCACGCCACGCCGCGATTCCCAGTCCATATCGAGGCGCACACTCAGTGGCACGCCCGGTGCCTGTACTGTGAACGCCGCCGTTGGACTCCATGCGCCCCACAGACCATCCCTGTTGCGCGCCCGCACCTGCCAGTAGCAGGGGGTATCCGGATTCAGCAGACCCGCCTCCGGCACCGTCCACCGCGGCTGCCCCCTGGTGGGTGTGCGCGACACGAGTTTCTCGAAGACGGGTGACAACACCCGCAGCAGCTGCGGGTCGGTGCCGAGGCGCACGTGATAATCACCGTCAGGCCCACAGGTAGCGGACCAGCACAGAGTGGGTGTGCTGCCGAGAACCACAGCACCACCAACGGGTGACTCCGGCACGGGCGCATCCGGAGGGGTCAGGTCCTGTCGTTCGCGCCAGGCGTGGGTCACCTCGATCTGCCGGCTCGCCGACGCATCCGTGTAGGTTGCGGCATTATCACCGATGTGCAGGGCTGGCAGGGACAGGGGAGCCATCTGCAGGGTCAACTCGACCTGCAGGTGACGGAGCGTATAACCACTGCCCGTCAGACGCAGCAGGACCGCATAGGTCGCCGGCGTGTCGTTGGTGAAGTGTTCGTTGAGATCGACGGTCGTTGTGCCGCAGGCGCCATCCGTCACGGTTGTCCACGAACTCCCGTCCCGTGACAATTCGATGCTGGCAGCCGTCGGCCCGAGGTCCAACTGCAGACGCCCACCGACCAGTACGTAGGGGTACTGCAACTTCCAAGTGAGCGAGTCGGCGGTAAGGCCGGAGCCATCGCTGCTGGCCGACAGGTCGTGCTGCGTCCATCGCGCAAACGTCGCGTCCAATGGTGGCGACCATGTGAGCGTGCCATTGCAGAAACGAGGGGGTGGGTTACCGTAGCCATGGTAACGGCCCTGGTTCTGCCAGCCCCAGGTCAGCGCCTCACCAGGGCGCAATACCAGGCTCATGTCATGATCGCCGATTCTCGGGCGCGAGCCGCTGCGGCCACCGGCATGGCAGAACAGGGACGCGGCGTCCTCGGAGCGGGTCCGGTCCTGCTGGCTGAGGACACCGTAGGCGTGGGACCGCTTCATCAAGTCGTGATCGCGGGATATTTCGCTTTCGCCGACGATGGTTTCGTTGTCACGGCCCAGAACCATCAGGTGCTCGTCGCTGTCAAGCAGATGCCAGGCGTCGTCGTAGAAGACCTCCGTTGTGCAGTGTCCATGGGGCAGGCCGCGGCGAATCTTCAGGCCTGCCGCCTGCCACAGGTTGGACACGGTATAGGCCTCGTCCCAGCACAGGGTGTAGCCGTAGACGTTGAGCATCTTCACCGTGTCCTTGACCTCGTCATCCGCCGTCGTGCTGTGGTAGCGGTGGGTGCGGGCGAAGTCCCAGATGGCGCGGGCCTTGTCTGCTTCGCTCATGCCGGCGTCGAGCACTTCCTCGAGGATGTCCTCCAGGCTGTGCCAGTGGCGCTGGCCATCGACATGGATCCAGGGGTTGACCACGGCCTGCGTCCCGGTGTTCGCCATGCGTGTCCACAGATTGTTTTCCCAGGACTGGCTGTAGTTGCCGTAGCCGACCGGATCACGCAGGGACGCACCGTCGACGGTGCCCCCCACCTGCACATGGTAGTCGGCAGCAAGGCAGGCACAGGTGCAATCGACTCGCTGTACGTGGCGTTGGGTCTCGGTCACTGCAGTCCTTCTTCAGGCGATGTGTCGGCGCATCCAGTCACGTAGGACGGCCGCCGTCTCTACAGGTAGTTCCAGATGTGGCGCATGACCGCATTCGTCAAATACGTGCAGCGTCGAACCGGGGATCTCCTCCTCGAAGAGCAGGCCGAACAACGGTGGCACAATGCGGTCCTCCCGTCCCCAGAGAATCAGCGTCGGGATGTCGATCTGGCGGAACCGTTCCGGGAAGGAGTCGAGATCCGCCGGGACCAGATTGCGGGCCGACTCACGGTATGCATATAGCGTACCGGGCACGCGCAGCACGTCAACCGCGTCGTCGAGGGTCTGTGGTGGAATCAGACCTGGATCGTGAAAGGCCAGTTGCAGGGTACGTCGTGTCAGCCACCGTGAGACACCCGACGCCAGCAACAGCCTCTGGATCAAGGGGTGCAGCAACAGGCGCCCCGGCCATCCGGCCAGCAGTTGCACGCCCGGGGGAACAGCCTGGGCATGTGCTGCGGCACATTCCAGGATCAACGCACGAACGGCGGGCGCCTGCGGCCAGGGCGTACACATCA
>JAQCJA010000314.1 GCA_027593305.1 bacterium | reverse complement strand
TCGACGACCTCGTCATAACATGCGGCCCGACCCAACAGCTGCTCCAGATGATCTGCCTGCTTCTCAAGCTTGTGATGGTCCTCCACTCGACTCATGGGCAGTCGCAGTGAATGTCGATGATCGGCAACGGCGCGGAGAATGAATCGACGGATCCACCAGACCGCATAGGTGATGAACTTGAAGCCGAGACTTTCATCGAACCGCCGGATCGCCGTGAGCAGTCCGACATTGCCTTCGGCGACGAGTTCCAGAACCGAAGGCCCGTCCGTGCGGGCATACTCATTGGCAATTTTAACAACAAAGCGAAGGTTCGACTCGACAATCCGCTGATGTACCGCCTCATCACCGGCGCGCAGACGCGTGAACAAATCGATTTCCTCGGTTCGAGTCAGAGGAGGATTGTCCTTGATTTCTCGCCAGTATACATCGAGTAGCTGTTCTTCCCGTGCGTGTGCTGAACGGACGCTCATGTCTGACCTCGATATGGGGTAAGCGTGACGTTGATCCGGGCAGAACATATCATGATGTCTATGTAATGTCAAGAAAATGTCTATTAAAGTTCTACTGTCCGAAAGGAGCTTTTTCGCCGCTTATGGGCGGGAGCGCGACTGTGAGCTCAAGAGAATACAGAAATTTAGGCTTGATATATCATAGATAATAGGTAATTTGACAACATCTCGTCTATGGGAGCAGGAATTGGCAACAGTCGGACAAGATGATCAGCACGGCCACGCCATCAGGGTGGTCACCAGACGCACAGGGCTGTCAGCCCACGTGATCAGAGTCTGGGAACGACGCTACGGGGCGGTTGCGCCCGTGCGCACGCCAACGAATCGACGGCTGTATACCGATGCCGATATTGAACGGCTCAAGCTCCTGCACATGGCGACCAAGGCAGGGCACAGCATCGGGCGGATCGCCACACTTCCGGGTGAACGCCTGGCCGAGTTGATTCGCCAGGATTCGCCCAGTCGTCTGGAGGCAGGGGAAAAGCAAGCTGCTGAACCCGGCCAGTACGTCGTGGCAGCTATGGCGGCAATCGAGCGTCTCGATGCGGCAGGCCTGGAGGCCCAACTGGCCAGGGCGGCGACGGATATGAGCCGCAATGCACTGATGGAGACAGTCATCGATCCCCTGATGGATCAGATTGGTACGTCGTGGGAACAGGGCACTCTGCGAATTGCCGACGAGCACATGGCCTCGGCCGTCGTGCGCGCCTTTCTGGGCAGCATACATGATCTGCGGCGCATGGCGACGAGCGGCCCGGGCATCGTCGTCACAACACCCTCGGGCCAGGTGCACGAGATCGGCGCCATGATGGTCGCGATTGTGGCGGCAGCCGCGGGCTGGCGTGCCGTGTATCTGGGACCCGACCTGCCAGCGGATGAGATCTCCGGTGCCGCCCGACGTCATGGGGCCCGTGTGGTTGCCTTGAGCATCGTCTTCCCCTTTGATGACCCGCAGCTTTCGCGCGAGTTGAGCCGATTGCGCGCGGGACTCGACGACGATGTCGCCATTTTCGTCGGTGGCCGAGCCAGCGACAGTTACGCCGAGCCTCTGCGCGAGATCGGCGCCCACATTCTGACCGGAATCGGCGATCTGCGCGAACAGTTGACGAAGTACAGCACCTGAGCCGACACCCCGGTCTGGTTGATCGACAGCGATCACATCGATGGTGACATTGGGTGCGGATGGAATGCCCGTGCAATCATTGTGTGAACAGAATGAAAGGACCTTCCCAGGATGAAGACCGTGCTGCTTACCGGTGTGAATGGCACCGTCGCCAAGGCGATGCTGAAGGAGCTGTCCGATACCTATGACATGTGCGGCATCAGCCTGGTGCGTATGGACGAGGTGATCGGTGACATCGCCCAGCTGGAGACACCGACGTGGAAGGCGCAGATGGATGAGTATCGCAAGCGCCTGATGGAACAGCTCACGACGGCGATCCGCGGCAAGGACTGCCTGGTGCATCTGGGTTGGAATACGCGGGACGACAACATGGGCAAGGGTCTCGACCCGCTCAATCTGCTGCAGGTGGACTGTGCCTACCTGGCCGCCATCGAGGAGAACGTACCCCGTATCTATCAGGCCAGTTCGGTGAATGCCTACGACTACTTCACCATCATGGAGACCAACGCCGAACCCGTTTCACCGTACCCCGATACACGCGTAGATCCTTATGGCCACAAGCCCACCAGTCTCTACGGGATCAGCAAGCGCTGGATGGAGATGGCAGGGCAGTTCTACGTACCCAGGCTGCATCCCGGGCAGAAGATCATGGCCGTGCGCCTGGGCGGAGTGAACTCGAGCGATCGTCCCGGTGCCAAGCCCGGCGCCCCGGGACGCCGCGTGTGGTGCAGTCACAGAGACTGTGCGGGGCTGCTCAAGGCCTTTATCGAGTGTGGTGATGACGCCCCCGTCTTCTCCACCGTCTTCAACACCTCCAACAACCGCAGCCCGGCGTTTCCACAGCCCATGTTCGATACAGTCAATCCGTACGGCTGGGTGCCGCAGGACAACGAGGCCGAACAGGACTGAGGCGTCGTCAGGCGAAGGCGCAGACCAGCGTCAGTTGCGGCGGCGTGCCAACGCCGGTGTCCCGGGCGCGCGCCAACAGTTCATCGCGACGGCTTTCGACAGCGGCCGGCACGGCATCGGGGTAAGCACGGGAGATCGCTTCTTCCAGGCGGCTTACCATGGGGCTGTCGCCAGCAGGTGGCGAGTCGTTGGCATCGTCGAAGCGATGGCGCACGTCCAGCCCTGCTGCGGCCACCATCGTATCGATCTCGGCACGGGTGAACACGGACCGATGATACTCGCCGGCGGCGCGGTGCAGTTCGGCCATCAGGGCGTGCAGGTCGCGTTGCGTCTGCTGCGCCGGTGTCAGATCGTCTGCATACATCTCACAGAGGATGAGCGTGCCCCCCGGCGTCACGACATCCCGCAGTTGCCGGAGCACGTCACCGACCCCTTCGAGGTGATGAAGGGCGTTGGCGATGGAGACGGTGTCGAAGGGACCGGCTGCGGGATCACGGAAAAAATCGCGGATCGGTGCGGCGACAAAGCGCACCGAGTCCGTGCCCATGAGGCTGATGAAGTCCTGGCCCGCCTCCTGCTTGATATCGAGACCAACGACGGACTGCCACGATCGACACCCGTCGATGAGCAACCGTGTGAAGCGGCCGCCGCCGCAGGCAATGTCGAGCACGTTTCCCGCATCATATGCGGCGAGGAATTCTTGCAGATCTTGCACGCGTTTTCTCTTCTCTCCCTTTGGGGTGAGGGGTCCTACTGCTTCTGCCAGGCCGTGGCGCCGGCAACCTGGATCTGCTGTTGCAGGAGTGTTCTCATCACCTGCAGTGCTTCCGTATCCGCGGAACCCTCGGACTGCTCATAGGGATCTGTGCCCAGATCGAAAAGCTCGAGCGGATCAAAGGCACCATTGTGTAACAGCTTGAGATCGCCCAGGCGCACAGCGTGCTGGCAGAGCCCGAGAAATCGTTCGCCCCCTTCGCGACGCACCCAGTACAAAACCCGGTCACCAAAGTCCTGGGTCTCACCGTGCAGAGTCGGCAGCAGGGAGCGGCCTTCGATATGGTGGTCGATGTGGACACCGGCGGCGTCACACGCAGTGGGGAACAGATCCATCAGCAGGGCGACCTGGTCCGTGATGGTGCCGGCGGGTATGTGCCCGGGCCACATGGCGCAGGCTGGAACACGCAAGCCACCCTCATACATGTCGCCCTTGGCGCCACGATAGGGTCCATTGGTGGCGCCCACATTCATCTGGCCGCCGTTGTCCGACGTATAGATGACGAGGGTATTGTCCAACTGGCCGGTTTCCTCCAGCGCCTGCAACGTGCGGCCGATGCCATCGTCGAGGTGTTCAACGAGGGCGACGTAGCGGACGCGTTCATCGGCAGCTTCCGGCTCGCGTTGACGGACCCGGTCGACCCACTCTTCCGGCGGCTGAATCGGTGTGTGTGGGGCATTGTAGGCGAGATAAAGAAAGAACGGCTGCGTTGTCGATTCGCGTTGCCGGATGTACTGGATCGCCCAGTCGGTGAACAGATCGGTGGCATGGCCCTCGGGGTCGATCTCCTGCTGGGCGAACTGCATGTAGTTGATGTCGTGGCGGCGATGCGTCAGGTAGTCATCCATCATATCGCCAAGAAATCCATGGAAGTGGTCGAACCCGCGACGGCAGGGGTGACTTTCTGGATCCAGCCCCAGATGCCACTTGCCGATGAGGGACGTGTCGTAGCCGGCACGCTGCAGCATGCTGGGGAGTGTGACGGCATCCTGATGGAGATACCCCCAGTTGTTTTCCGGATGGGTTCGGATGACTCCCGGTACACCGACGCGGTCGGGATAGCGGCCCGTCAGCAGCGCTGCCCGGCTCGGCGAGCACACGGAGGAATTGGCGTAGAAATGCTGGAAGCGGATGCCGTCGCGGGCAATGCGATCCATGTGCGGCGTCTGGATGTGTGGCCCCCGATGCATGGATACATCCCCATAGCCGTGATCGTCCGCCAGAATGACGAGGATGTTGGGCCTTGCTGAATGATTCACTGGCTGATCTCCATTCTTGCCGCTCTTGACGACGAGCCGCTCACGCGACGGGCGCCGCGTTCAGCCCACGCCCACGCGCCAGACGACAAAGGTGACATAGGCGCCCAGCAGCAGCACTCCTTCCCAGCGCACAAGCTTCAGACCCGTGCCGGCGAAAGGTAGCAGCCCTGCCGGGGCCAGGGCCATCAGCACGAGATCGGTTTGTGATACGTGCGCAGCGAGGGGATGGATCACGGCAGACGCGCCAAGGATACACAGGATGTTGAAGATGCAACTGCCCACGGCATTGCCCACGACCAGATCGCCCTGACCACGCCACGCTGCCACGACACCGGACGAAATCTCCGGCAGGCTCGTACCCACAGCAACGACGGTGAGACCGATGAGAGCCTCGGACACACCGAACTGACGGGCCAACTCGACGGCACCACTGACGAACAGGTTGGCACCGACGGTCAACAACACGATCCCGCCGACGAGCAGCAGCCACGCGGGCAGACGTTGAAGCCCGGGAACGGGGGGATCATCGGCGCCCTCCACAGGATCCCGGGTATGGCGGCCGCGCCAGATGCTGAACCCGGTGTAGCCGGCAATCGCCAGCAGAAATGCGGTGCCTTCTGCCCGGGACAGTGAACCGTCGAGCAGGGCCACATACAGGGCAACGGAGGCGGCGATCAGGAAGGGCAGGTCCACACGCAGCAGCTTGCGCCGTACCTCCACGGGGCGCAGCAGTGCCGCCAGACCCAGCACAAGCAGCAGATTGCAGAGATTGGAGCCGACGACGCTGCCGACGACGATGCCATCGGCACCGCGCAACGCCGCATCAACGCTGACCATCAACTCCGGACTGCTCGTGCCGAAGGCAACAACCGTCAGCCCGACAACGAGGGAGGAAACCTTGAAGCGGAATGCGAGCCGCACTGAGCCTGCAACGAGGGCCTCGCCACCCACATAGAGCAGGATGAAACCAGCCAGCAGAGGCAGCCAGATCGTGATCACGCGGAATACACTCCGAAGGGGGTGGATCGAGGGACGGAGTCCTGATCATCATGGATCGTCGCGTCCGGCGCAATGCCAGCATGACCCTGCTGCCCTGGAGCGAGACTCCTGATCCCCCTCCCGGTTGGGCTGGATGGTTATACACGAAGGAGGAATCGTCGCTGGCAAGGAAGTGGGCGCGATACCTGGTATCACATAGGAACCTATGGGATTGTGACCCCAGTCACGACGGACCGCCGGGCTACGGGCGATACTCACAAGGCTTAGAGGCAATACACTTCACTTAACTACTTCAATGCGGAAGTCCATGGGGACGTGGAGAGGTTGGCTGGTGCTGGATCGTCGCACGTGGTAGTTGCTCATCTTGCGTTTGACGCCGCGTGGGTTGACACGACCTCGACTGGAATCGACACGCCGCTCGA
>JAQCJA010000313.1 GCA_027593305.1 bacterium | reverse complement strand
GTGAAGCGATTGGCCAAGCCGGAAGGCAAGTACAACCTGATTGTGGAGGAAGCACCCATGCCCGAACCGGGGCACGGGGAGGTGCGTATCAAGGCGGTACGGTCATTGATCAGCCGCGGCTCCGAAATGGGGGCGCGCTACGCACGGGAACATGCTGTCAGCCACGAGATCATGGGATATTCCATGGCCGGCACAATCGATGCTGTTGGCGAGGGCGTGGGACATTTTCAGATCGGCGATCGAGTTGTGGCACTGGCACCCCACGCCCAGTACACTGTGCGCTCTGCCCTGACGCCGACCCCCGGCGCGCAATCCAGTGTTGTCGCACTGCCGGACGATGTCAGCTGGGATCGCGCACCCTATTACCCACTGACGTCCGGGTCGGTAACCTGGGTGGATGCGGAAGAGATCGGTCCCACAGATACCGTTGTCATCCTCGGTCAGGGGCTTGTGGGCAGCCTGATGCTGCAGGTGATGAAGGCCAATGGGACCGGGTATGTCATCGCCGTAGACGCACTCGACAACCGCTGTGCCCTGGCGGAAACGTTGGGCGCCGATCATGTCATCCACGCCGGTCAACGGGACCCCGTAGCGGCGGTACGCAGGCTGACCAATGGCGCCGGTGCGCATCTGGTGGTCTACGCTGTTGGTGGCCCGGCGGGGCCAAAAGCATTTGCTCAGGGCCTCGACATGCTTGGGGTGGACGGTACCCTGCACCTGATCGGTCTGTACGAGGATCAGGACCTGTCCATGCCTTCAGGCAAGATCCAACGGCGCCGCATCCTTGGCGGCTACTACGGACAGAGCATCGGTCTGGCTTCCTACCGGCGAGCCATGTCTCTGCTCGCCTCCGGCGCGGTACAGGTCGACGCCATGACGACGCACCGTTTCCCTTTCAGCGAAGCGGGCGCCGCCTTCGACCTGTTGTGGAACCGCCCTGGTGAGGCTCTGGGAGTGCTCCTCGATTGGGAGCAGTAGCCGGGCATTGATATGCAGATAAGGGATCGGAAAGACTGGTGGGCAGCGAGTATACCGCTGGCCCTGCTGACAGTGTTGGCAGCGGTTCTGGCAGGCACTGCATGGCTCTGTGACGATGCCTATATCAGTCTCCGCGTCGCCGACAACTGGGCCAATGGTTACGGTCTGCGGTGGAATGTCGATGAACGGGTTCAGGTCTTCACGCACCCCCTGTGGCTCATCCTCCTGGCCATCGGCCGTCTGCTCTCTGGTGAGGTCTACTACTCCAGTCTGCTGCTGAGTATCGCGCTGTCGCTGCTGGCGGCGGCGGCGGCCTTCGCCCTGGCACGCACCACAGCCACGGGCATGCTCGCCATCGGCCTGCTGCTCAGTTCGCGGGCCTGGACCGATTTTTCGACCTCCGGCCTGGAGAATCCCCTCATCCACCTGCTGCTGGCCTTCCACGTCTGGGGCTACACGCGGACGACGGGCCGCCAGAGGCTGCTGCTGCAGACGCTCAGTGCCTCGCTGCTGGCCACGACGCGTATGGACGCGTTGCTGCTGGCATTGCCCTCGTTGCTGGCGGCCACCGTCGGCGTCCCTCGTCGGCAGGTGGCACGGATGCTGTTTCTGGGAGCGGCCCCATTCCTGCTGTGGGAACTCTTCTCACTGATCTACTACGGTGCACTGTTTCCCAATACGGCCTACGCCAAGCTGGGCAGTGGGATCCCTCGGGCTCAACTCGTGATCCAGGGTTGCTTCTACCTCGTCGATTCTCTGCGACGTGATCCCCTGACCCTGGCCGTGATCACCACCGTCGCTGTCCATGCCATCTGGCGCTCGCCGCAGCTGCGGCCCCTGGCTGCCGGCATGGTGGTCTATCTGCTCTATGTCGTGGTCGTTGGCGGGGACTTCATGAGCGGTCGCCTGCTGACACCCGTCCTCTTCCTGGCGGTGCTGCTGCTGGCTGCGCAGACAGTACTGGGCACGCCGCTTCGACGCTGGGCCGTGGTCGCGTCGCTGCTCGTGTGCAATGCACTGGTGTACCTGGCACCGAGGGATGGGGGCTGGTTCCACGGGATCGCCGATGAACGTTCGTACTATTTTCCCCACACCGGGCTGATACGGGCGCTGTCCGGGGATAACGTGCCCGACCATCCGTGGGTCGACAAGGGGCGGGCCTGTAATGCGGCCATCAGCAAGGAGGGCACCACAACGCCCACGGTCTTCATGGATGGTGCCGCCCTGCAGGATCGTGCAGGCAAAGGCGGTGCACTCATGATCGAACACAACGTCGGCATGCTGGGATACTTTGCCGGTCCGGCGGTGCACATCGTTGATGTTCTGGCGTTGACGGATCCCATGCTGGCAAGGCTGCCGGCCTATGAGGACAGCAGTTGGCGCGTCGGCCACTACCAGCGCATCCTGCCGACAGGGTACATCACGACACTGCTGACGGATGAGAACCACTTTGGTGACACGAGTGTTGCCCACCTGTACTCGACCCTTCGGGAACGAACGCAGGGGGAGATCTTCTCCTGGTCACGGGCACGACAGATCGTGGCGAGCGTGTTGGGCATCGACACCCAGCCCATCGACTTCGAGTCCTATCGTCGGCCGTCGATGCTGGCACGGGCACGAAGCTGGGCCGAGGCGAGGCCCATGAGTGCCGAGCGACAGATCAACCATGCAACGGCCCTGCTCGAAAACGGTCAGCAGGAAGAGGCGTTCCAGCGCCTGGACTGGGTTTCCGGCATGAGCACGAATGACTGGCCGTATCAGTTCATGATCGCCCGTACGTATGCCAACTTCGGTCTTGAACAACGGGCTCGAACGGTCTATCAACACGCACTGCGGCAAGGCGACGAATGGGTCAGGACGGCAGAGGCGGCAGATGATTCTGCTGCGGCAGGCAGCATTCGCCTGATGCTTGGCTTCGCCCGCACCTACCTGCGAAAGGGCGCCATCGACGGCGCCATCGTCCGGCGGCCACCGGGTCCAGCGCTTCAGTAGTCCGCCACAGACCCATCCGGCAGCCGGTTGTCGGGCCATTCGAACTTCTGATCCTGCCGTAGCCCGACTTCGCGAGCCAGGGTCTCATTCATCTCGACACCAAGGCCCGGGCCCTCCGGCAAGTTCACGTAGCCCTCTGCATCCATGGCCCACGTCTTGTTGGCGACACCCTCGGCCAGATTGCGAATCTAACCTTCGTGAATGAGGAAGAAGGGTACAGACGCGGCAACGTGCAGGCTCGCCGTCAGTCCCAGGTAGGACATGGTGCAGTGCGGCGCGATGGGCACGTGATTGGCTTCGGCCAGGGTGGCAACCTTCTTCATCTGGGTGATGCCACCACCGTGGCCACAGTCCGGTTGCAGTATATCGATCACCTGGGCCTCGAGGATTTCACGCACCTCCCAGATGGTCCGATCCCGTTCGCCTGTCGCCAGCGGCGTGGGGATCGCTTCACGCACTCGGCGCATGACGTCAATGTTGCCCGGCACCCAGCCTTCTTCGAAAAACAGCAGATCATCCGATTTCAGGTAACTGCCCAGCTGGCGGACCAGGGGTGGGGGCAGCATGGAATGGGCATCAAACATGACGGCGCCATCACAACCGACCTTGTTGCGAGCGGCACCGATACGGCCCAGGATCGCCTCCACCATGTCCGGCGTCCCGGCGTGCGGGTGCGCCCCACCCGGGCTGACCTTGATCGCCTTCGGGCTGGGGTACATCCATACTTTGTCACGGCATGGCCCCCCGAGGAGGCGATACACAGGGACACCGTAGAGTTTTCCTGTGATATCCCACAGCGCCATGTCGACGGCGGAAATCGTGTGCATCATCAGGCCGCCGTTGCGCAGGTTGCGGTGTGAGCGGAACAGACGTTGCCACAGATGCTCGATACGCGTCGGGTTTTCGCCGACCACGATTTCAGCGAGGGACTCGGCCAGCGCACAGGCGACGGGGGTCACCATGTTGTTGATTTCGCCCCAGCCGGTGATCCCCTCGCTGGTCTCCAACTTCACGTAGCCCTTGCGCCCTGCGGGGATCGCCGTGAGACGGGTGACGCGGATGCTGGCGCCACGATCTTCTACTGCGTCTGCCATTTCTGCTGTCTCCCTGTTGTGGAACAAGTGTCCTTAGTCTACTCCGTTTCTGTCGCAGCGTCGAAGCGGGCGCCACACGGCATCCGGCGATCGTTGTGCGCAGCCTGGACCGGCTGCCGACAGCGCTGAGCAGCCGAAGTTACAGACCGAAGAGCTCCCGCCCGCGAGTTGTCAGACGTCCCACATCCCACGCCGGCTCCCAGGTGAAGTCCACCACCACATCGTCGATTCCATCTACCTGCAGCAACCGCTCGCGCACGGGCACGCCGATGAAACCGTACATGGGCCGACCCCGGTGCGGCATGGTGATCAGCACCCGAACCACGCCTCGCTCCACATGTACGTCGCAGACGTATCCCATGTCGACGATATTGGCGGCGACCTGCATGAACTGGTCATCCACGACGTCGTGCAGAGCGGTCTGCGGATTCGCCGGCCCGCGCCAGCTGTCCCGCACTGATGTTGGCCGTATCCGGCAGACGGCCGGCGCATACTTTCAGCGGCGCCAGCATCCGGCTTCTGATCCGCTGCACCTGCTCGGGGCCCTCGTAGGGCTGCAGCAGATAGGCATTGCGCTGGCGGAGCGCGGCGCACCCACGCCCCACAAATCATTCTCTGACCCTGCAGGCACGGTGCCCTCATGCAGCAGACCCTCCCCGTCCATCCACACGGTCTGGGTGAAGGGGTGCCCGGCGATCACCCACTCATCATCACGCAGGTAGTTCATCTCGAAGTCCTGCACCATTTCCATGCTGCCCTCCTTGAGGAAATAGGGCAAGCCGGCGTAGAACGTGTACTGCACGTCGATATGCATCCGACTCGGGGCAAACAGCGGGTGCGTCGCACTGTGAGGAAACCCCCAGCGCCGCACTTGTACGCAGAGCGGGCCCCGCACAATTTCATAGTTGGGGCAACGGGCCCAGTTGGTGATGCGGAATTTCTGCTAGCGATTCGAGGCAAAATAGTCGTGGCCCCAATCGATGCCCGCCGGTTCGCCGTGGCCGACACCGCCGTAGTAAGCAGCGGCGGATAACTCCAATTCCTTCGGGCCCTTGTAGCGGAGTGATTCCATCTGGCCCATCTGTCGCGACAGATGGGCGGTGTAGAAATCGTTGTGGATGTCGAGGGCATACCCTTCGCCCTCGACCTGCAGGTCCGTGGCATAACGAGGCAGTTCGGCCAGCGGGTTGCCGTAGAAGACCAGGTAGCGGGCCTGACCATGCGCAGCGACATCGGCCATGAACAGCAGGCGGCCCTGTCGCCGGCCGCCCTGGCAGGTCTCGGCACACAACTGGCTCACGACTTCCAGCGGAGTGCCGCTGTCTTCATCCAGCGACGCTACCCGGAGTTCGCGTTGCAGATCCGCACACAGGTCTCGCGGAAGGCAATGTCGATCGTCACCGGTTCCTGTTGCCGCGCGATGCCAGCGGTCTCGCGCAGTTCCACCACTTTGCAGAACTGCCAGCCCCCGGCCCATGTCGCCCACGCCGCAGGCATGGAGGCGACCTGGAGAAATTCCTCCGCGCCGATGGTAGCTTGCGGCGGGTTTGGATGCCTCTGCCGTTCGAAGGCGACTGTGTCCTTGAGTGACTCCAGCAACGACATGGCCAGGTCGTGACGACCGTCGGCCCAGGCCTGTTGCAGCAGGCGCAGTTTGGTCTCCAGCGAATCCGTGCGGTCGTTGTACTGGTTCTCAGCCATGGTGCAGAAGCTCGTATCCGGGTAGTGGGATCTGGACAGGCTCGCCGCCGACGGGGGAGCCCGGCGTGGTGCAGCCAACACAATGGGATCGATCCGTGAAGGTCAACGGAGACCAGAAAAGGCACTTTGCCGCCAGCAAAAGGAAAGCTGGCGAACTCACAAAGTGCATCCGATTCAGGGTGTAGTGGGACCCCACCGGGTACTTGCGACCCAGGGGCCCGACGGGCCGAGGCGGTAACACGTCTGACCCGTCCTC
>JAQCJA010000312.1 GCA_027593305.1 bacterium | reverse complement strand
AGCCTAACAACCCCATGGAGTCCACCTTAACTTCGCTGCCCGGCTGTCCAAAGGTTGGGGTCCACCTCAGTAGGCGGTCATGTAGGCGGCGTGGTAGGCCGCCTCGGGATCACCCGGAAACAGCAGCCCTGTTGAGGGCATGATGAGCAATCCCGTGATGGTCGGGTAGTTGAGACCGACGCTGCGGGTGGCCAGGACCGCGGGCGATACACCGGGCAGCAGCGACGATGTCTGCCCCAGATACCCGCGACTGACGCCCTCCCACATCTCGAACTGGCGGCGGGCCAGGTCCTCGTACCCGGGGAAGTAGGCCCCCGGGCGCTCATACACATCCAGCAGACGCCGGGCCAGTTCGGCCGCGTCGGGCATGCGGCCGCCCAGGTCGACCACCAGGTCGATGAACACCCGGTTGTAGCGCACGTCATCGGTGCCGGTGCCGGCAGGCGCCCGGGACAGCCACGGCCCGTGTGGACCGGGGACACCGGTGAAGCTGGTGAGGCCGGTGATGCCGCCGTTCCCGGCGGCATCCGGCGCCGCGAACTCGAAGGGCGCTCCCAGGGCGTCGCCAAGGGCCTGGCCCAGAACCGAACCTCGAATCCTGTCCTTTGTGGATGGCATCACTCCAACTTACTCAGGCCCGTTGCGCATGGACCCGCGCTTCGGCCACGACACGGGCCCGCATGGCCCGCATGTAGCCGATCGTGTAGGCTGTATTGCGACCATCCCCCGGAACGTGGTCCGGGAGCAGGGCGCCGGTAAAGCCCACGTCCTGCAGCGCCTTGAGCACCTGATACATGTCGATGTAGCCGTCATCCACCAGAGTCTCCCTGAACCTTGGCATGGGTGCATCCACATTGCGGAAGTGGATCTTGAAGAGTTTTCCCTGCCCGCCGAAGTGCCGGATCATGTCGTAGACGTCCCGGCCCATATCGGCGCCACCCTCGGCCCAGCTGCCGACACACAGGCACAGGCCGAAGTTCGGGCTGTTGGCGATTTCCAGTGCGCGCTCGTAGCCGTCCACATGGGCGAAGATCCGCGCCACACCGCCCAGCGTCGGCAGCGGCGGATCGTCGGGATGCAGGCCGATGCGGACGCCGGCTTCCTCCGCCACGGGCATCACCTCACATATGAAGGCGGTGAAGGTTTCCCAGATCTCGTCGGCCGAGTACTTCCGGCCATGCGACAGGGGCAGATCCCGCGCCAGCTCCCGGTCGAACTCACGCGTGGCGAGGCCGCCCCTGGTGACACCCACCGCCGTCTGGTAGTACGGCAGCATCTTGATGTTGGCCATGTGTGCGTACGTCGTATAGCCGATGCCGGCGCGGCCAAGGTTGCGCAGGTAGTCCTTGTACTGTTCGACCTTCTGCGAGAACCCATCCAGGCCCAGCACCATCGTTGGATCACAGTGCAGGTCGAGGATGCCGATGTTGAACAAGTCTATGCCGTGTGACGCCAGCAGCGTGCGCGTGTCGACCATGTACTGGTAGGTGGAATCCTCCAGGCTCGTCCAGATGCTGGCCGCGTCGACGGCCATCTGCTGAAAGAACTCCAGTTCCTGCGTCGTCGGCCGCGGGCTCATGCGATCGGCGATCCGGATGCCGGATGGTGACGTCATCGGGCCCGCTTCCACACGGACCCGGCCGGTGCGGTGGATGTCAGCATGGCCTTCAGATACCCCATGGCAAAGGCCATCCCCGCATGCCACGGCGCCGCACACGCCATGGACGGGGCGTGGTCGGGGATGAGCAGGCCATCGTACTGGTTCTTGTGCAGGATTTCGAATACGCGCTCCACGTCCAGATCTCCCTCGTCGATGAAAGTCTCGTGATAGTGCGGCACCCGGCCGCGCACATTGCGCAGATGGATGTACTTGATCACACCCTTGGCGGTGTACGTATCGATGCAGTCATAGATATCACCTTCGCTCATCTCGGCCAGCGTGCCGATGCAGAACTCCAGACCATTGTACGGACTGGGATCGAGGTCGAGCAGGCGTTGATACATGTGATGCTGATAGACCAGGCGCGGCTGGTTGCGCACCATGGGCAACGGCGGGTCATCCGGATGCAGTGCCATGTGCACACCGGACTCTGCCGCAATCGGCAGGATCTGCTGCAGAAACCATGCCAGACGCTCCCACAGTTCGTCGTGTGAGATCGTTGGTTCCGCCTCATCGGCGGCGTCCGGGTCGTAGATCATGTTCCAGACCATGCCCTTGCGCATCGGCGTCGTGATCATCGGATCCTCGGCGCCATCCATCCCCGGCGCCTCCGCCTCACCGCGAGCGAACGGTCGGGACAGGCGTCCGGCGACACCGGCGATGGAGAAGTTGTAGCCCATCGTCGCAATCCCTGCTTTGCCGATGTTCTGGATCGTCCGTTTGAGGGTTTCCATCTGCTGCGCCTTCTGCGGACCGTCGAGCAGAATGTCGTGCCAATGGGCGGGATCGAAGTTCTCGATCGCCTCCCAGGTCAGACCGGCGGCGTCGATGTCCTTCCTGATGCCCGCAAGCATCTCATAACTCCAGGGCGTGCGGTTGTCGGCGACACCCCAGCCATTCAGGTCGCCAACGGGCTGGCCATGCTTCACGCTCTCAGGCTTCTTGAAATAGTCCACCAGATGGACGACGAGATGTGTGGCGCCGCACTGGCGGGCAAACTGGAGATTCTGTGGTGTCAGGTCGTGTCGGTAGAGTCCGAAGCCGAGTTTCATATGGTGCTCCCTGCAGCATCGCCGAAATACAGCCGTCCCGGGGTGGTGCTCAGAATCGCTTCGCTTTCGGCGTCACTCAGATCGAGACACTCGCGGAAAAGCGCCGGATACTGCGTGTAGGAGACTTTCGGCGTGTACTGTTCACATGGAAAATCACTGCCCCAGACACAACGCTCCGGGCCGTAGGCGTCGATCACGGCGCGCAGGAGGGGCGGCGTGTCCGGGAAGGGGTGGGGTTGTCCGGAGCCGGCGACGAGCCAGGTGAGTTTGGCGTGCAGATTGGGGTATCTGGCAAGGTGCAGCGTTTTCTGCATCGTCTCGCCCTGCATCCCATCATCGCCGTGAACGAACATGCAGTGATCGAGGACCACAGGAAGATTCGGGTGTTTCTGCAGCATGATCTCCAGTTCGTCGGCCAGAGCCAGCTTGATGAGGACGTTGATGACGATGCCGAGGTCCTCAGCGGTGTTCCAGAGGGCATCGACGCCGGGATGGTTGAGGTGCTTCTCCACGGTGTAGTCGAGGTGTCTTTCCGGCTGTCCCGCCGGCACGCTGCGCATGCCACGCACATTGCAGTCGCGCACGAGCGTGCGCAGCAGGTCGGGGCTTTTCGGGTCCTCCGGGTGCAGCGTGCAGACGCCCGCCATCCATGGGGCGTTGGCCCGGGCCGAATCGATGAGGAAGCGGTTGTCGAAGCCGTAGGTCAGGCTCGTGTGAATGGCGACAACACGGTGCACACCGGCGGCGGCCATCTGTTGCTGCAGATGGGGGACCGTGCCGATTCCGGGTGGGCGAGCCCCGGCGCTTGCCAGGACCGGGTAGCGTTGCTGGTCATCGCTGAAAATGTGAGCGTGCGCATCGGTCACCTGCATACGTCCTGCCTCTGTCTGGTCGTGGGGCGGTGTGATTGTTCCTGCTGACGCAAGGTCCGGACACGCACCCGTGGCAAGGCCGTCAGTCGCTGTTGTGAGCGCGATTGATGAGTACCGCACTCAGAATCAGCGCCCCGCTGACGACGTGTTGCCAGTACTCGTTGATGTTCATCAACGTCATGCCATTGACGAGGATGCCGAGAAACACGACGCCCACCAGCGTGCCACGGATGCGGCCCTCGCCACCCATCAGGCTCGTGCCACCGATGATGACGGCAGCGATCACGTTCAACTCCCAGCCCCGTGCTGTGCTGGCTGAGCCCGACATGATCTCCGCCGACTGCATGATCCCTGCCAGTGCCGCCAGCAGGGCGACGATGGCCATGACGCTGATCTTGACGCGGCCCACATCTATGCCGCTGAGCCGCGCCGCCTCGGCGTTGCCACCAACGGCATAGATGGCGCGACCGAAGGTCGTATAGCCCATCAGCACATGTGTGGCGATGAACACGAAGAGAAAGAGAATGGCCGGGAAGGGCACGCCCAGCAGATAGCCGCCGCCGAGGAAATTGTACCCCTCCGGAAATGGTGTCAGCGGAAAGCCGCCGGTGATGAGTTGTGCGGCGCCGGTCAGCACCGTCATCCATGCCAGTGTCGTGATGAAGGTCGGCACACCAAAGCGCACGCGGATCACGCCGCTGAGGGCGCCGATCCCGGCGCCGATGGCCAGCGCCCCGAGAATGGCCATGATCAGGGCGGGGACGACGCCCAGGCCCCAGGCGGACCCGGCCTCGAAGAGATAGGCCGTCAGGCAACCAGCGAAGGCGACGGCGGAACCCACGCTCAGGTCGATCTCACCCGAGATGATGACCATCGTCATGCCGAACGCGATAATGCCCTGCATCGACACATTGCGCAGCACGTTGAGCAGGTTGCCCAGGGTGAAGAAACCATCGGCGTGGAACGCCAGCAGCACACACAGCACCAGCAGTACCAACTCCATGACGGAGCGCTTGAGCCATTGCTGCACGGCATCAACGGACATGTTCGACTCCCGGCGTCTCCATGCAGCGCACGTAAAGCTCATCGGCACTGATATCTTCGGGGCGCACGGCAGCAACGATGCGGCCGCCCTGCATGATGAGAATGCGATGGCAGACTTCGACCAGTTCCTCCAGTTCCGTCGACACAAAGATGGAGGCGATGCCGTCGCGGCTCAGATCCCACATGACCTGGAAAATCTGCTGTTTCGCCTGCACATCGATGCCGCGCGTCGGCTCATCGAAGAGCATGATGCGAGGCTGATTGTTGAGCCAGTTGCCGATGACGACCTTCTGCTGGTTGCCGCCGCTGAGGGCGGCGACGGGGTCCTCGGTGCTGGAAACCTTGATGCGCAGACGCTCGACCTGAGCCTCGACATGGGGTTGCTCCAGCGCCCGAGACGTGAACAGGCCACGCGCCATGCGACCCATGCCGGCCAGACACATGTTGGCGCGGATGCTGTGCCGCTGGACAAGGGCTTCTTCCTTGCGATTCTCCGGGGTGAAGGCCAGACCGTGCTGCTTCATGAGCATGGGTGTGGGCGCGGCTATCGGTTGTCCTGCCACCTCGATCCGACCGCTGTCGAAGCTCTCGGCACCAAAGATGCTCCGGAGCAATTCCGTGCGGCCCGAGCCGAGCATACCCGCCAGTCCCAGGATTTCACCCTCGTGCAGCGTGAAATCGATGGCCTCGAAGGCGCCGGCCCGGGTCAGGTCATGCACGCGCAGGGCACAGGTGGAGCCGACCTGCAGATCGACAGGGCGTGCACGCTGCACCACTTCGCCGAACATCATGTGGACGATATCGGCAGCCGATGTATCCGGCATGGCCTTCGTGCCGATGTGATGGCCGTCGCGCAGGACGGTCACACGATCAGCGATCTGGTGCAGTTCCTGCAGGCGGTGGGAGATGTAGATCACGGCCACACCACGTTCGGCGAGCCGGCGGATCAGGGAAAAAAGGCGGCCCGTCTCGTGCCGGGCCAGAGACGATGTGGGTTCGTCTAGCAAGAGCGCTGCCGGCTCACCCGACATGGCCTTGGCAATCTCCACGACCTGCTGTCTGGCCACGCCGAGGTCACCGACGCGAGTGCGCACGTCGATGTCGATCTCCATGTCGGCCAGCACGGCTTGCGCCCGTGCATGCGCGGCACGCCAGTCGATGCAGGGCCCGCGCTGTGGCAGGCGCCCAAGCAGGATGTTCTCCGTCACCGTCAGGCTGGGGATCAGGCTCAGTTCCTGGTAGACGATGGCGATGCCGTGCCGGAAGGCAGCCGTTGGTGTGGGCAGGGAAACCTGCACGCCATCGACCAGGATCGCGCCGGACGTCGGTTGCACCGAACCGGCGAGCATCTTCACCAGAGTGCTCTTGCCCGCACCGTTCTTGCCGATGAGGGCGTGTACTTCG
>JAQCJA010000311.1 GCA_027593305.1 bacterium | reverse complement strand
CCGGCTTCGCTGCGCCAGGCCGGCCGATGCGCGAGAGGGACGACGCCACACCAACCAGCCACTACGGGCGCAGCAAACTGGAGGGCGAAAGTGCTCTCTGGAAAACACTGGCACGGTCAACGACGGAAGGCGTCGTCCTGCGACCGACAACGTTCTACGGCCCTCACTTCCCGCCGAGACACCTCAAGGCATATCGGCTGGCGAAGTCTGGACGGCCTCTGGTCATTGGTGATGGACGCAACCGGGTGAGCATGATCTACATCGATGATCTGGTCGACGCCCTGGGTCGTGCCCTGACCCATCCCGCCGCCGCAGGGGGGACGGCCTTTGTCGCCGACACCCAGTCGTACGAGTGGCAGGAGATCTTCGTCGCCATGGGTCAGGCACAGGATGTTGAAGTCCGGCCCCTGCATCTGCCACGGGCTGTGGCCGCACTGTGCGCTGTGGGAGACAATCTCCTGGCGGGCCTGGGACGTTACTCGATGATGATCCACGTTGCCGGCGAAGCGACACAGCATATGGCCTGCGACCCTGCGGGCGCCCGGGATCTGCTGGGTGTGGAACCACAAGTGGGGCTCTACGAGGGCATGCGTCGTGCCGTCACCTGGGCTCGTGGTGAGGGCTGGCTGTGACCGGCACACGCCACAAGTCAGATGCCGACGTCGACTGGACCAACCTGCACTCGGCGGATGCGAGTTGGCGCACGCGGCTGCTGGGAGACCTGTCCGAAGCGTACGCGATTCCGCGCTATGTCGAACTCTTCCTGCAGAGCTTCGGACAGCAGCGCGGCCTTCGGTTCCTGGAGGTCGGCGCAGGCAATGGTGAGGTGCCTCGGCAGGTGCGGGCGCTGGCGCCGCCCTGCCTTGGTCCATACGTCGTGTCTGAGTTGTTCCGTGAGGGGGCCCGTTGGTTGCGGTCTCTCGAGTTGACGGCGTGTGTCGCCGACGCTCAGCAGTTGCCTTTTGCCGACAACGCTTTTGACGTCGTGATCTCCTACGACGTCCTGCATCACGTTTCCGATCCATATCAAATGGCCAGGGAAATGCTGCGCGTCTCCCGAGGCCGACTGTTGTTGACCGAATCCAATGGTCTCAGCCTCGGGCGCAAACTCATGGAGCAGACCCCGGGGCACAAGGCGGCCGGTGAGCGGTCCTATACGCCCTGGCAGTATCGCAGGTTTTTCGCCGCCGCAGAATGGCCGTTGCGCTCGTTCCACATCCGCCCATTCCTGTTCCCCTTCCCCGGTGGTGTGCCCGCAGCCCTGCTGCAACCACTCATCTACTTCAACCGTATGATCGAGCACGTACCCCTCGCATGCTGGCAGTGCTCGAATGTGTGGATGACAGTGGAGGCAACAAAGTGAGTGACGGTGCTGCCGAGACACCGGCGTGGAGTGCGGCCTTCGCCGCGCCGGAACTGGCACGCCGTCGCCGTCGAACCTACGAGGGCAAACTGCAGAGACTCGATTTGCTGCGGCCGGTAGCAGGGCGCACGCTGGATGTTGCCTGCGGTCATGGCGACGCCCTGCGGATACTGAGTCACCACGGCCATCAGCGCCTTGTTGGTCTCGACACGTCCCGGCACAGCAACGACCCGCAGCCCTTTGAGCAGATGGTCGCAGATGGCACACGCCTGCCCTTTGCAGACCTGTCGTTCGAGCGCGTTTTGTGCCTGCATTCGTTGCATCATTTTCGCTCATTTGAGGACATCGGACACTTTCTCGCCGAGTGCCGCCGGGTGCTGACACGGGGCGGCTACCTGTACTTACTGGACCACAGGGGCTCTTTCTGGTTGCGTGGACTGTTCCACATGCTCGAGTGGCGTTGTCCGCTCTACCCAGCATCGGCGCGACGCTTTGGTGAGCAACTGCGCGAGGAGCACGATGCCATCTTCTGGTGGTTGGCCGAATGGAGACAGCTGTTTGACACATTGCGCCGGACCGGTTTCGCTGTCGAACGACAGACCCGGACAGCGGCATTCCTGTATCTGAGGTGCCGAGTCGATGAGTGATACCCCCTACCTGTCAGTCGTGATTCCGGCCTTCAATGAGAGCCATCGTATCGAGGTGACACTGTCGGAGAGTCGACGATACCTCGATGGAAGTGGGCGTTCCTACGAGGTCATCGTCGTGGATGATGGCAGTGGTGATGATACGGTGGCGCGGGTGCAGGCTCTGGCCGCCGACTGGCCCGCGCTGCATGTGTTGCGTCTGCCGTCAAACCAGGGCAAGGGCGCCGCAGTCCGCACCGGTTGTCTGGCGGCTTCCGGTGAGCGTGTGTTGTTCATGGATGCAGATCATTCGACGCGAATCGAACAGCTCGAGGCATTCCTGCCGTATCTCGATGGCGCCTACGAAGTTGTCGCCGGTGTTCGTACTTTCCAGGAGGGAGAGAGCCGGTCCCGTCGTATCATCGGCCTGGGATTCCTGATGCTGGCCCATCTGATCGTCTTTCGCAAAGCCGTTGTCGACAGTCAGTGTGGTTTCAAGTGTTTCACGCGCGAGGCGGTGCAGGCCATCTTCCCGCGCACACACATCAACGGCGGCACCATCGATGTGGAGATTCTCTATTACGCCCATCGCCTGGACCTGCCTGTGTATTTCCAGCCGGTGGAGTGGCGCAACGCGCCGGGGTCAACGATCAGCCCTCTGCGCTGCCTTGTGCAGGATCCCATCGATATGATTCGCATCCGCCTGCGCGATGTCTTCGACAAAGGATAAGCCCATGCTGCAGACGGCAGACAGCATCGTGGTCCTGATTGATGTCCAGGGAAAACTGGCAGAATTGATGTATGACAAGCAGCAACTGTACCGGCAGCTGCTGATTCTGCTTCGTGGCGCCCGCATCCTGAAGATCCCGATCCTGTGGCTGGAACAGTATCCGCAGGGCCTGGGGCCAACAGTCCCCGAGATCGCCGCCGTCCTTGGTGATCTTGAGCCCATCGACAAGACGAGTTTCAGCGCTTGTGGGTCACCCCGTTTCCAGCAGGCCCTGCTGGACAGTGGTAGAAAATCCGTCGTTGTCGCCGGGATTGAAAGTCATGTCTGCGTCTACCAGACAGCCCGCGACTTGCTGACGGAGGGCTACCGCGTGGAGGTTGTGGCGGATGCGGTGTCATCACGCTCCGTGGACAATCGCCACGCCGGACTGCAGCGCATGGCGCACCTGGGTGCCGGAATGATGTCGACCGAGATGCTTCTGTTTGAGTGGTTGCGCGAGTCCGGCTCCGCCGAATTCAAGGAGATCTCGCGGCTGGTTCGCTAACGCCCCTGGGTTGCTCGCAGGGTGTTGCTCAACTCCGTGGATGAGGTGTCGGTCCGAGTCCCCAGGTAGTCCGTTATCCAGACGGCAGCCTCGGCGGCCCGATTGAGATCGAGCAGAGCGCGCGCTCCTTCCAGAACGACCGCGTCGTTGATGTCGAGCCGCCGCAGGGCACGCCAATGCGCCAGTGCCAGCGTTGTATCGCCTAGATCCCGGGCGGCATGGGCGATGTAGCGATGCGCATTCACCAGACCAGGGCTCAGTTCTGCGGCCCGTTGCCAGAGGCGCAGGGCTGCATCCGCGTGCCCGAGCCTTTCGTGGGCCACACCAGCATCCAGGTGATAGTCGGCATTCTCGGGTGCCAGGAGTACCGCCAGATCCAGATGCTGCGCCGCTTCGATCGTTTCTCCGGACTGGAACAGAAGGGTGCCGATGGCATGGCGGGTTGTCGCGCTCTGTGGAGCCAGTCGCAGCGCCTCGCGAAACTCATGCAGCGCCGCATCATTCTGGCCCGCCTGCGCCAGGGCATAGGCCCATTGTCGGCGGGCGCCAGCGCTGTGAGGCTGCAACGCCGCCGCCGCCTCACGGGTGGCCACAGCCGCGGGCCAGTTCCCTTCCTGTGCCCAGAGTGTTGACAGTCCCTCGAGACCATCCGCGTAACCTGGTTCCAGGTGACGCAACTCACCGAAGGCGTCGACCGCGTCCTGGGTACGCCCCAACTCGGTCGAAAGCCGGCCCCACGCTTTCACGGCCGTTGGGTCCGTCGGCATGTAGCGGGATGCAAGCTGCAGCGCCTGCAACGCCAGCGGCCAGTCTTTGTCGCGAGTGGCACTCATCGACAGCAGGGCGTGTGCTTTGGCGAGGCGTTCATTAACAGAGGGTATTGGGCGCCGGCTCTGCGGTTGCCCATCGATACGCCAGATCTCGATGGCCGGACCGGGGCGTTGGATCCCATCCATATGGGCGAAGGGAATATAGTAGGCGTCCATTGGGTCGAACTCAGCTCTGTTGACCCCTGAGCCGGGCTGGAACGAGGCGAGTCGCTGACCACGTGCCTCGAGTTGCGCCACGAATGACGAATCGAGGTGGGACGATGGGAGTGGATGATCGTGAATCAGGACGTAGGCACACTGAACGTCGTCCACCAGGTCCCAACTGCCGGCTGCACTCGCCGTTCGATCGCCACCAGCGGTGAAGGAGTAGTAGGGCCGCCCGACGGTCGCTGGCTGCAGGCGCGGCGCGATCTCTTCGAGACCGGTCAACCCGTAGGCCTCTTCATGACGCACGAGCAGCCACCATAGATGCTCAAAGGTGCGCACCTGCACATCCCCTCCCCAGCCGCCAAAATTGCAGCACCGACTGCCGGATGGAACATTCTGTGCCATCCATTGTGCGGCCTGCGTACGCGTATCGACGGCCGCGGAGATCGTGGCGACACGGAAGGCACGTGCCGTGGGCAGAGCCAGCGTCACGGCAGCAAGAATGCCGAGCCAGAACAGACGGCGGCCGCGATACTGTGACAGTTTGCTGGCAACCATGGGAATGGCTGCACCGAGCAGAATCGCCTGCAGAGCGAACAGGGGCATGGCGTAGCGCACAAAGACCAGTTCACCCCAACTCACCAGGGCGTAGGCGAAGGCGAAGGCACAGAGGATGACGTCGAGTTGTCGTACGCGACGCAGCAGAGCCCAGCAGATGATACCCAGCATGATCAGCCAACCTGGTTCACCCAGACTGTAGCGCAGACTGAACCACAGGTGATAGAGAACGGGGAGAAAGACGGGGCTGTTGCCTGTTTGAACATGATCAAGCTGGAAGCGGAAATGCCGCAGAAAGGTGTCAGCATCGAGCCAGACGTACGGGGACAGGAGGCTGAACGTCACGACTGACGCCAGGCCCGCCGCCCACAAGCGCCAATCCAGCAACGATCGCCCCGCCAACAGGTGCGCTCCCATTACGCCTCCTGCAGCAGCGACGCCAGGATACTTGGTGGCCGCACACAGGCCGATGAAGAGGCCGCAGAGGAGATAGGCGCGCAGCCGCCTGTCGCCCGTCAGGCGCAGGGCGGCCCATAGGGCTGCGACGAACCAGAATGCCATGGCCGAATCGACACCGGCGATCTGGGCCTGGCGCACATGCAGCACACTGACAGCCAGGGCGCTGGCAGCAACCACGCCTGCGGAGCGCCCCGCGATTCTGTCCGCAACCATCCCGGTCAGACCGACCGTGCCGACGCTGAAAGCAAAACTTACCCAGCGAGCCAGGTCGCGCAGGCGCTCCATCTCGAACAAGCCGTGCAGGGCGACCCACTCGTAGAGACCACCCGTCAGGCCACGGGCCAGGTCGGTCAGGTAGAGGAGGCCGTAAGCGGCGCCAAGAAGATAGAAATGGGCACTCGGGTAGTGGAACTGGTGCGGATTCAGATCACCCCCGAAGAAACCCAGGGGGATCACCACCATGAATATCTCGTCCGGATGCCAGACGAGTTCACCATGTGCCAATCCCCAGCCGCGCAGAGCGGCGGCAACCACAAGCGGCGCAGCGACGGCCAGCAGCGACAGTGCGGAACGCCTCATTTCACCCTTCTGCCGACGTGATGATCTCGAGGGCAGCTTCCAATCGTTGTCGCTGGGGGTGTTGCGGGTTCTGCTCAACAAACTCCCGGAGCCAGGTGATCGCTTCGGACGTGCGTCCAACATCAAGCAACGCCTGTGTCGCGTGCATGATGATGTCGCCGTCGTGTGGTGCCAACCTGCGCGCGGCGACCCAGTGCTGCAGTGCCTCT
>JAQCJA010000310.1 GCA_027593305.1 bacterium | reverse complement strand
AACGATCCTCCGTCCGCGTCGTTCCGGGAACCTCGAAATCGTGGATCTGTCGTACTTCGATCAGGTAATCGCCGTCAGCCATCACCTCGATGTCGGCATCGATGGCTGCCAGGTCGGGGTCGATCTCGAAGACGATGTCGATGAAACCAGCCCCTTCTGCCTCCCAGTGGCTGCCCACCTGTTGACCGGTAAGCGACGCCCGCCGCACAAGGCTGGGATTGAACACCACATCGGCGCCCGCCTGCGACGCATCGCTGGTGAAGCGCTGCCTCGTGGAGTCCACAAGGGCCGTCAGCAGGATGCTGGCATCATATACGGCGACGCCCCCCAGATCCAGGGGCGAATCGTCACGCACACGCACCGTGATCTGCTTTGGTGACTTCAGCTCGAGATATGGGACGTCACCGCGCCACAATGACTCCGGCTTCGACTTGATGTTGGACTGCAGTTGCCGGAAAAAGGTCGCACCCAGATCGAGATCACCAAAGTGACCCAACCAGTTGGCGCCGCCGATCAGCACCGGAGATGTCTCGCGCACGTCGCGCTCATTGCCGCGCAGATTCGACCACAATGTCGTTTCCAGTGTGCCGCCACGGGAAAACAGGAAGGACAGGTCATGGCGGTCGGACGAATAATCAACGCGCAACCCGCCGTACTGCATCTGATGGAACACGAGTGGCGTGAATGACGTCGCCAGGTTGCGCCCGACAGCGATGCTCATGGCCTGCTGGCCATAGGTCTGCCGGGTTACGGCGAGGAACTGAAAGAAGGAATTCTGAATCAGTACGCCGCTCTGTGCATCCAGTTCGCCGAGAGGGACACCGGCATCGAGCTTGGCCTGTGTGTAGCGATCGCGCGTCTCCGTCCACTGCATGCCGTAGCTGCCGTAGCTGACGAACTGTCCAAGGCGATCGTATACCGCACGACGGCCCTGATTGACGGCGCCATAGCGGATGTATCTGCTGTCGTAGTAGGATCCATAGGGGTAGACGTCAGACCCGAGATAATCGGCCCGGATCCCCGTGTAATTGCCCGGGGCGGTGGTCTCTTCTTCGGGTGTCGCCGTGCCAGACTGGCCGGCAGCGACGCCAGCGCCGGCGACGAGAACAAATCCGGCCAGGAGAATCGAGCTGCAACCTCTTCGCAGCATCTCTGTGAGGGTCTTCACGGTCAGTTCCCCACGATCACTTCGACGAACAGACCAAAGGCATCGAAGTCGCGCTCGCGCCCCAGACCTTTCCAGTCCTTGTCGTGCAACTCAATGCCCGTACTGATGCTGAGAAAGGACCCCTCGAAGTCATCATCACGACCCTGGAGCATCAAGACTGTCTTCTGCTCCTTGTAACTGATGTTGTCATTCTCATTGTCGGTGTATCTCATCGGCAGCCCGGGGAAGCCCGACATCCCCCATTGCAGATTGATGCCATCCATGATCGCATAGGAAGTCTTGAACATGGGGGCAAAGAAGCGCGTCGAGACGTCGGCCCAGTTGCTGCCCCTGCTGCCTTCCCTCATGGTGTATTTCATGCCGCCCCAGAACTCGAACTTGCCCCAGTAGCGGCGATACTCCGCCCGCGAGATCCAGGACCACTGGACAAACGTATCGGCTTCCTGGACAGCCTCACCCGCCTCTTCGATGTCACTCTGGCGATTGACGAAATGCAGCACATTGCTGGTCACCCGTGACATGGGCGTTGGCGTGTAGCTCAGGCCAACGGATGCGGTGTTGACCAGGCTCTTGCGCATGATGAGCGGATCTGCCGGGGGCGGATTGAGAACTGTATAGACATTGGCCAGAGAAGAGGTGTCTCCGGTGACCCATTCGTAGACGTCATCACGCACGTCGTCCTCAACGAGTTTGACGTCGTCGAACAGTTCGATCTCGAGGCCACCTGCCGGGCGCCATCCTGCCTCGGTGCGAGCGTACAGTGAACTGGCCTCACCGGGTCCGGCAATTTCCTCGAGGCTGTAGTATCCAAGAGACGTACGTGCTACGCCTGGCAGCAGGTGATGCAGCGTGAAGAAGACGTGGCGACCGCGCTGATCCTTGCGGATCGGGTAGTCGGGATGGTCGTCGTTCTCGCGGAAGTCCGGCTGCGCGTTGTTGTTGAAGTCCATCCCGTAGACGAAGTCGATGGGGTCGGAGTCGAACAACAGAAAGGGCTCACTCCAGTCGGGTACACCGTTGCGATCCTTGTCGTTGTCGGGAGACAGATCACCGTCGACATCAAGACCCGGGTAGACGCCACCCGTGGAACCACCGGAGTAGTTGCCACTGGGCAGGAAGAACTGGAAACGGCCCTGATCATTGAAGCTGTCATCCGCGTAGGCGTCGTTGTCGTCGTTGTCGTCCATCAGGGGGAATTCCTGCGTAAAGGCTCCATCCCCCGACACGCTCCCCTTGTCGGTGAAGAACACCGTACCCCCGCGACGACTGTCATACCCACCGCTGTACTGGGGGTCCATGCGGAACAGTTCGCCACCCAACTCAACGTCGAAAGCACCCACCGTCATCGGCCGGCGCACATTCAGCATGTAGGCCCAACTGCCCTCACGCAGTTGCTTGCCACTGACGCCGAGGGAATCGCTGCTGAAGGGAAAATGTGATTCATCGGAACTGTAGACGAGTTCGCCTTCAGCGATCCACTCCCGCGACAGCAGCCGGAAATCGGTACCGAGCAGTGTCTTGCCGCTGGGGATGCCATAGTCAAAGCTGATGGCGTGCAGGCCGCTCATTCCAGGGCTGCCCTCGGCGCGGGCGACGGTGGCGTGCGGCTCGGTCTCCTGCGGCTTGAAATCGTAGGGATACTGCGTGTTCCCTGTCTGCGTGTGCCCGGGCTCGTTGATGAAGGCGGAGGGCCAGAAACGTTCCTCCAGGGTGCCTGTTGCATCAACAAAATCGTGGGCCTGGCGCACCGAAATGCGATAGTCACCGGTGACATCCGCGTGGAATCGGGCGCTGACAATACTTACGCCGGCGGGCAGGGTGAAGATGTAATCGGCAATCTCACTTCCCGTGAGTACATACACGCCGTTTACCGGCGAACCGGCTCCCAGCGGCGGACCCGGTTCCAGTGTCGCATCATACACCCGGTCACCGGCGGCGTTGGCATCTGACGTCAAGCGTCGACGGTTGCCGGCGGCGTCAACAACAACGATATCGATGTCGACATCGCCGACGCCGGCCACCGTATTTGGATCATCACTCTGCACCCACACAGAGACGCGCTTTGGACTGCGCATCTGATAGGGTTGTGTGCCGCCAATAAAGCTGCCCTGGGCGGACTCCACGTCCGTCTGATGCTGATTGAAGAACGTCATACCAAGGATCAGCATATCATTGGGCTCGCGGTAGAAGCGTCCGCCGTATGCCAGCACCGGGCTCAGGTCACGACGTGCGTCGAAGGCCGAAAAACGCTGGGGCGCTCCACGTGTCAGCAGCGCTGTAAAGCCCTGATCGTCGGAGCCGCCATCGATGCGCAGGCCCTGCCAGCGTGGCGTGCGCACGGTGAGCGGCGACAGGCTCGTGCGAATCGCATCACCTGCGGTTACCGAGATGTCCCACCCGCGGTAGCTGTCGTTGGCGATCATCAGGTTGTTGAAAAAGTTGAAGAAGTAATTCTCCCGTGCCACCGTGCTGGACTGGAGGCCGACGGAATCGGAGCGGGTCTCACGCCAGCTCAACAGCGGATACCCGCGGAACAGATGAGTCCCCAACCGATCGTACAGCTCTGTGGAACGCACGCTATTGGTCTGTGGCTGGTACGAAGCCTTGCCAAAGTTGTAGTACCCTGGCCAGACACCGCGATTGATAAAGGACCGCAGGGGCGAGGCTGCCGGTGTCGTCACCAACTGCAACCCTGTTGCCGGCGCATTCTGCGCCTCGATCGAAGTCGCAGTGCACAGCCACATTGTGGCAAGGATTGCACACAGGACGTGCACGATGCGGAGGCCTGGGCCTCTGTCTGGATGTGCCACAGTCACAGGCTTCTCAACAGGAAAACGGTTGTGAACCGCTCGGCTGTGCCGGACGGACGCGCAAAGCAACGATAATCCAAGAGAAAATTCGCCACAACCCCGCAACAGAGCTCATTGTCCATCTGCTGGTGCCCTGTGCAGAACGCCGGGAATGGAGATCTGCGCGGAGAAGTCCTGCCGCAGGCGCTGCATGAGCGACTCCATACGGGAATCGGCGAGGCTTCGGGGCTCTTTGGGCTCAGCCTCGGCAAAGGTGAGGGATGCACCCGGGTGGACGTCGAGTACCGCAAAAACCGAATATCCCCCATTCACCTTCAGTGGCGGATGCAGGCCTGGCCCGTGTCGCAGGGCGGCCTCGTAGATCCGGCCACTGCGAGGATCCCCGGGTCGGACATCCGGCCAGAGTCCGTCTGTTTTCCTGAGGTCGGAACGTACCGTGTGCCGGCGGGCCAGCTCTTCCAGGGACTGGCCCGCCAGGACCTGCTGGTAGAGCGAGTCCGCCAGGACCGGCGAGTCAACGAGAATCTCGCGGACCGTAACCACCGTGCGGGCGCGAAATCTGTCTCGATTGTCAGCAAAAAACGCCAGCAACTCGTCAGCAGCCGGTTCCGGGGTAGTTGCCGCTGCGAACATGGCTTCACCGAGCCACTGAAAGCGCTTGGCCTGCATGACACTGCGGACCTCGGGCATCGCTTCCAGGCCCAGCGCTGCTGCCTCGCGCGCGGCCAACTCGTCAAAGACGAGCCCCTCTGCCAGACGGTGCATCCTTGCTGTATCCTCGGACACCGGATCCGGAACCTGCACCCGCTGCAGAAACCCTGCCAGATCCAGCGAGCCATCCCTCCAGGAAAACAACTGTCGCTGCCCCGAAAGGGTGTCGCTCAGGGAGGCGACGGCCTCGGCTGTCTCGGGATAGTAGATCACGGCATACGATTGGCTCAGGCCCTCAACAAAGCGGGCCGCCGCCTGCTGCCGTTGCCGGCGAGCGAATTCGGCCTCGAGGGCGATCTGCTGATCGGCCAATGTGAGCCTGCGACGATCCAGCACCTGCACCACATGCCAGCCCATGAAGGAACGCACCGGCACGCGAGTGTACTGGCCAACCGGCATGGCCCAGATGGCATTGGCGATGGCGTCCGGATACTGGCTGCGGCGAAGATACCCCATGTCGCCGCCCTCGGTGCTGCTCTCCGTATGCTGGGAGCGTTCCCGTGCCAGCCCCTTGAAATCCGCCCCTTCTGCCAGCAGTTGCAGGACCTGCCCGGCTTCCTCGGCAGAGCGCAGCAGGATATGGGCGGCGCGAACCTGTTCGCCGCTGCCCCACTCCGCATACAGCGAGGCAACGTCCTGCGGTGAAGCCGCCGGCAGATCGGCGTAGACGACCTGCTCGTAGATCGCCTCGCGCAGTTTCACGGCACGGAGGGAGTCGAGACGGGCAACGATCCCCGGATCCTTGTCCAACCCGCGCCGCTCGGCCTCCAGCACCAGGACACGCGCGCCGATCAGGGCGTCGAGAGCCACGCGCAGATCGGCGCTGTCCAGCAGGGCGGGTTTCGCCTCAGCGCCGAAGATGGCTGCCGCCGCCTGCGCGAGATCGACGGCAGACACGGCATAGGGCCCGACGCGCGCAATGGTTGCACTCGTCTCCGGCGTCATCACCGCAACCTGACGCCCCGTCGAGCAGCCAGCCAGGCCCAGCATGAATGTGCAGATGGCGAAACGCGCGTACAAGGGAGTCTTCACCAGAAGAAGAGATGGTTGCCGGTCATGCCGGTGAAACCGTCGATGACGCACCAGAGGCCACCCGCCGCGTAGTGCCCGAGAATGAGTCCGATAAAAAATGGCCTGGTACGCCGGTAGAGGGTGACTCCCCCGTAGCGCAGCACGACCGTCTTGACCAGCCAGGCAATGAAGATGCTGGGCATGAGATGATGTGTCGTCCACATGGCGCTGATGGGAAAAGCGATCGGGTGGATCGGAAACCACATCCAGTGTTTGGACGCCAGCGTAAGCAACCATTGTGCCGCCCCCCCCATGCCGGCGACGGTGAAGAAATCCCAGCTGGCTGCCG
>JAQCJA010000309.1 GCA_027593305.1 bacterium | reverse complement strand
CAAGGACGCCAGAGGTGTCACCGGCATTACCGGAACGTTCTGGAATCTGCCGTAGGCCGTGGCCCCGATCATGGAGAACCCCCTATTCAGGTGACTTGGTCTCGAGGCGCTGAAAGAGCGCCTCGACACGAGCCTCCCGATCAGGATCACGCCTGGTGATGAATCCCTCACCAAAGTAGATGAGGCAGGCGACGACCATTTCGCCGCCTGTATAGATGGCGAAGCTGTCGGGATAGAGGTTCTTGAGCACGGCGAAGGTGGCGAAACCACCAATCAGCGCCCCCATGGCGCCACGTGCTGTCGGTCGTCGCCACAACATGCCGAACATCAACGGAATGGCCACGGGCGGCAGAATGGCGGCAAAGAGCTGAACCGTCTGTGAGAACACCTTACCGATGCCGGGCGACCCGTCCACCGCCAGGGCTGCGCCGAGGACGGCGGAGCCAAAGGCGAGAGTGGCGATACGGCCCACCATGGACAGTTGTTTGTCCGTCATCGGTGCCTTGCGACTGCGCTCGTAGACGTCCTTGGTGAACACCGCTGCCAGGGCGTTGATGTCACTGTCGATCATCGACATGGTGGCGGCGAACATGGAACAGACGAGCAGGCCCATCAGGCCCGGCGCCAGGCCTGCAAGCACCTGACGGGCCATGAGGACATAGGTCTGGTCCGGATCGTAGCCGGCGATGGGCAACAGCGTGCCGGGATCGAAATACTGCGGCAGCAGCAGCGGCGCCGCCCATGCCGGTATGAAGATGACGAGGGGGTACACGAGGAACAGCGCCCCGGACAGCAACGCCGCTTTGCGCGCGTCGCGGTCGTTGCCGACGGAGATGAAGCGCTGCGCCAGGCCCCAGGTGCCGCCGTTGTAGCTGAAGATGATGACGATGAGGTAGACGAACCAGAATTCGATGCCGATGCCGGCGTCCGCATTGAGCAGGTTGCCATGACTTTCCGGCAACTGCGCCCACATTGTGCTCCAGCCGCCGACGGCGGCCAGCACCGCCGTGACCACGATCGCACTCAGGACAAACTGCACGGCGAACTGCACGATATCTGTCAGTACCGTTGCCCACAGGCCACCCACCAGGACGTAGAGGCAGGTGACGATGCCGCCCACGAGGATGATCGGTGTGCGCTCCCAGCCTGTGCTCACCTGCACGACGATGGCGATGGCGTAGAGCTTGATTCCCAGGTCGATGAACTTCACGCCGATGCCGGACAGGGCGACGACGATCCGTACGCCGGGACCGTAGCGTTCCTCCAGATACTGTACCGGTGTGAGCACTTTCAGGCGCGCCCACCGTGGCGCCCACAGCCCGGCGCCGAGCATCATGGCGATGAAGCACGGCACGGAGAACAACATCCACATGCTCAGGCCGGCGCTGGCCGCCTTGCCGGCAAAGCCGACGAAGACGACGGCGCTGTAGCCGGAAACATGATGCGAGATGGCTGCCATCCACCAGGGCAGGCTGTGGCCGGCGGCGAAGTAGGCGTCCGAGCCCTGGGAGCGCTTGCCGGCGATCCAGGCGAGCCAGGCCATGGCGATGGCATAGAGTGCGACAACAACAAAATCGATGCTTTCCATGCTGCTCGTGCTCCCCTTCAGGCCGCCGCGATCCACTCGCGAAAGCGGTCTTCGTCCAGATTGCGTCCACTGATGACGATGACGATGTCCCCCGATCCGGACAGGTCGACTTTGTCCTGCAGAACGGCGGCGGTGGCGATGGCGCCGGACGGCTCGACGCGCAGACCACAGGTTTCGTAGAGCCACTTCATGGCGCCCTGGGTCTCGATATCGGGCAGCGTGACGGACTCGGCCACGTGCTGTCGCAGGATGGGCCAGTTGTGCTGGCCCACATCGTAGGACAACAGACCGTCGCAGATGCTGGCCGGTTTGTCCAGGCGCACGCGTTCACCGGCGGCGAGAGAGCGGCGAAAATCATCCGCCTCTGCCGGTTCGACGCCGATGATGCGGGCCTGCGGGAAGCCGTCGGCAATGGCCAGGGCGTGTCCCGCCATCAGACCGCCACCACTTACCTGACAGAGGAAGTGGGAGATGTCGCGACCCTGCGCCTGCAGGGCCTCGACGATCTCGAGACCCCCAACGCCGTTGCCGGCGATGACGTGGGGGTCATCGTAGGGGGACGCCTGGACGGCGTTCTTCTCTTCGGCGATCTGCCGCGTCAGGCGGTCCCGCTCTCCCGTCTGATGGTCGGTGGCGATGTCATAGGTGCGGATTTCGGCGCCGAAGGAACGGGTCAGCTGAAACTTGATCTGCGGCGCCGATTCCGGCATGACGATGATGACACGTTTGCCATAGCGCATGCCGGCAAAAGCAATGCCGGAGGCGAAATTCCCGGAGGAATGTGCCGCTACCGGCAGGTCACCCACGGCGTTGGCGTGATGGTCCATCCAGTTGAGCGCGCCCAGCAGCTTGAAGGAACCCACCGGGGTCCAACCATAATCCTTGAACCACACGCGACGGTCCGCGGCCAGGCCCAGGCGCTGTTCCAGAGCGTAGGCACGGATCAACGGCGCCGGGGTGATGTGTCGGCGAATGACGGACGCGGCGGCGCGCACATCGTCGATGGTGGCGATCTGTATCGGCATCAGCAGGCAGGCTCCCGGGTGGAAGTGGTAACAAGGACGAGAAACGCAGTAGATGAAGGGCACGGGAGGCACCTTCGGATGGCGTCTGCGGGCGACCTGTGTCGCCGTGGATCGATGTCTCGGGAGCTACTGGAACCAGGTAGTACCCGGCACCTGGTACTGCCGTCCCACTTCTTCGTCGAGCTCAACGCCGATGCCCGGGCGACCGTCCATGTGAATGAAACCGTCGCGGATGATGTCGGTCTTCTCCTGGATGATGGTGGTCCAGTAGTCGCGATGCAGCCAGTGGAATTCGAGCACCAGAAAATTGGGCACCGTGGCACACACATGGGCGGAGGCGAGGGTGCCAATGGGAGATGAGACGTTGTGTGGCGCGAAAGGCATGTAGTAGATCTCGGCCATGTTGGCGATCTTGCGGCATTCCGACAGGCCGCCACACTTGGGGATGTCGGGCATGATGATGTTGACGGCCTGCTTCTCGATGAGCTCACGAAAGCCGTGGCGCAGGTAGAGGTTTTCGCCGCTGCAGATGGGCACGGTGGTGGATTGGGTCACGGTGCGCATGGCGTCGATGTTCTCTGCCGGCACGGGCTCTTCCAGCCACATGAGGTGGTAACTCTCCAGCGCCCTGGCGAGGCGGATGGCGCTTGGTACATCCAGACGTGTGTGTACATCTGCCGCCACATCGATGCCGACGCCGGCGGCGTTGGTGACCATATCCACGAGGCTCACCATACGCTCGTGTTCCCACTGATTGGCAGTGTGGTTGAAGCTGTCCTTGTCGAAGTGGGCGACTTCGCTGCCTTTGTAGCCATAGGCGTCGATGTCGACATCGATCTTCAGCGCCGTGAATCCCCGTTCCAGGACCTCGTCGACGACCTTCTTGATCTCGTCGAAGTTCATTCCCGGGGCGACCTGGCATGCTCCGTAGACACGGATCCGGTCGCGGAACTTGCCGCCAAGCAACTCGTAGATCGGCGTGTCCAGGGCTTTGCCCTTCAGGTCCCACAGCGCGATCTCGATGCCGGTGAGGGCCGTGATCAGGGCGCCCGCATCACCACCATCAAATACGTGCCCCCGGCGCATCTGCTCGAAGATGGCATCGATGGCAAATGGATCACGGCCGATGAGTTTCGCTTCCAGTTCCTGGATGATGGCGATGGCCTGTTTGCCGCCATGCACACATTCACCGGTGCCCGTGATGCCGGCGTCGGTTGTGACGCGGACCCAGAGGTGCATGCCGTGACCACGGGTGGCGGCGGTCTTGATCGAGGTAATCTTCATCGGACACTTTCATAGCCGGCGACGGCGCCGCGCCGTTTGGCGAAAACGATCTGCCAAAGTTGTTTCTTGTTGCTGCGGAACGTACCGGCACACATCAGCAGGTAGTAGGTCCACATGCGGAAGAAGCGGTCGTCATACTCTTCGCTCAGATCGCTCCAATTGCTGACGAAGTTGCGGTTCCACGCCATCAGCGTGTTGTCGTAGTAGGTGCCAAAGCTGTGCCAGTCGTTGAGGGCGAAAAGACGCTCGGCGGCGCTGGTCAGTTGCACCGGTGACGGCATCATGGCATTGGGGAAGATGTACTTGTGCATCCATGGGTCGGTGTTGGATCCCGAACGGTGGCGGCCAATCGTATGCAGCAGGAACAGACCGCCATCCCGCAACGATCGATGTGCTACTTCAAACAGATTGCGATAGTTCTTGTAACCAACGTGCTCGATCATGCCGCAGACCAGCACTTTGTCAAAATCGGTGCCGGCAAAGTCCCGATAGTCGGACTTGACGAAGTTTACCGGCAGTCCGGCGCACAGGTCCTGGGCATAGGCCAGCTGCTTGTCGGATATCGTCATGCCCGTTACGTGGGCGCCGTAGCGTTCGGCGGCAAACTTGGCGAAACCACCCCAGCCGCAGCCGATATCGAGGACCTTGTCCCCCTCGGACAGTTGCAGTTTGCGGCAGATGAGGTCGAGCTTGTTCTCCTGGGCCTGATTGAGCTTGTCCGTGCCCTTGAAGTAGCCACAGGTATACTGGTTGTACGGGTCCAGGAAGGACATGAACAGAGCCGGGCTCAACTGATAGTGCGTGTCGATCACGGCGCGCGAGCCGATCTTCGACTGCAGGTTCATTACCTTCGAACGCACCACGGAAAGTTTCGCCGACAGATGGACCTTCTGATTCAGACCGGCCCGTAACAGGCGGTCGAAGAACTCATCGAGGGCGGCACAGGTCCACCAGCCATCCATGTAGGATTCACCCAGGGCCAGCGAGCCGCCGGCGAGGGCGCGCTTGTAGAACGCTTCCTCATGGATCTGGATGTCCCAGGGCCGGTCCCCGTCGATGTGGATGTCGGCATGACCCAGAAGATCCGAGAAGATCTGTTTCATCTTTGCCTGCTTTTTTGAAAGAGCAACCGACTCCAATGATAAGAAACGAGACATTTCCCGTCGCCCGTATGAGTCGCCCGATGAGTCGCCCGTGAACATCGTGCTGTTTGCCGGCCCCGAAGTTGCCCGGCCGCTGCCGCGGCAGGACCCGCGGGCGCGCCACATACTCGAAGTGCTGCGGCGTGTCCCGGGCGACAGCCTCGACGTCGGTCTCATCGATGGACCGCGTGGCAAAGCGACGGTTGTCGCCGTGCACGAGACCGAACTGATCCTGTCCTTCATCTGGCAGGAGAGTGCGCCGGCGCCGGAGGTGATCACGCTGATTGTTGGCCTGTGTCGGCCACAGAGCAGCCGTCGTGTGCTGCGCGAGGCGGCCACTCTGGGTGTGGCTCGCATGTTCTTCGTGCGCACCGAACGCAGTGAACCGACCTATGCCGACAGCAGCCTGTGGTCCACGGGGGAGTACCAGCGACATGTACGTTCAGGGGTCGAGCAGGCCTTTGCCACGCGTATACCCACCGTGATTGCAGGCATGGAACTGGCCGAGGCCATCATCGAGGCGGAGGCTGAGATCCGTATTGCGCTGGACAACTATGAAGGCATCAAACCCCTGCATCAGGTCGCGGCGCCGGGGGCGGCAACACTGGTGCTGGCTGTTGGTTCGGAGCGTGGCTGGACTGCAGCCGAACGGGTGCAACTGGTGGACGCCGGTTATCAGCTCGCAGGTATGGGCAGCCGTGTATTGCGGACCGAGACCGCTGTCACTGCTGGTCTGTCCGTGATCAAGGCGGCAACCGGTGCCTGGGACGCGGGTGTTACGCCCGACACGAGGCAGCCATGACGGAGGCATCAATGACGGAAGTGGTCTTCGAGGCCCCAACCGGGCCCTTGCAGTTGCACCGGTTTCCCCGCCGTGAGGGTGAGTTGCTGCGCGCCTGGGATGCGGCTGACGATTATCTGTTGCAGCACCTGCAGGATGAGCCGGATGCCGATGGGGCGGTGTGGGTCATCAATGACGGCTTTGGCGCTCTGACGGTGGCTCTGGCTGCT